>JBHOSY010000020.1:0-38815 GCA_042584165.1 Bacteroidota bacterium
TTCTTGACTTCTTCCAGAATTAGATGATCTGATTCTATAAGAATCGCCATTTTTTTTAAAAGATTATAATCTATTTTCTATTTATTCGGAAAATGATAACAAATCTTCAGGGCTATCCAATTATCAAAGGGATGAAACCTGATTAAGGAGTTAATGAAAAGGTTTTAAAAAAAAATAATGATGAGGTTATCCACCTAAATCGAAGTGGCGCCAGAGATATTGGAGATGGATATCAATCCTCTGTTGAACACGAAAGTTTGTCTCAGAGCTGTGGATGTAAGAATACTGATTGGACCTAAAACGTAAGCCGTGCATCCGGAGTAACTGTAAAATCCGTAAAATCACCTTTCATATACTTGTAATAGCCAGCTATGGCAATCATGGCGGCATTGTCTGTACAATATTCATATCTGGGTATGTATATATTCCATTTCTCCCTTTCTCCCATTTCCAATACAGCCTCCCTGAGGCCAGTATTGGCCGAAACTCCTCCAGCAATCGCAATTTCCTTAATCCCTGTCTCCCTTGCCGCTCTTCTTAATTTCCTCAATAACATCTTAACCAACTTATGTTGAATACTGGCACAGAGGTCATTCCTGTTTTTGTCGATAAATTCTTGATCCAGCTTGATTTCATCTCTTAGGAAGTACAGTATGGCTGTCTTTATACCACTGAAGGAATAATCGTATCCTTCCATCTCAGTGTCGGGAAAATGAAATCGCTCTGGATCACCGTCCTTTGCATATTGATCAATTAAATGCCCTCCCGGATAAGGTAAACCAAGCATCTTTGCTGCCTTATCAAATGCTTCTCCGACTGCATCATCACGGGTTTGTCCCAGGATGGTCATTTCAAGATAATTATCAACTTTTACAATTTGAGTGTGACCACCACTAACGGTCAAACATAAAAATGGGAAACATGGCTTCGGATCTTCTATGAAATGTGCCAAAATATGGGCCTGCATATGATTTACTTCTATCAATGGAATGTTGAGCCCGGCTGCAAATCCTTTGGCAAAAGATACCCCCACTAATAAAGATCCCAACAAACCGGGCCCTTTTGTGAAAGCAATTGCACTAATTTCTTTTTTATCAATGCCTGACTCTTTCAGCGCATTATCAACTACCGGAATAATATGTTTCTGATGTGCCCGGGATGCTAATTCCGGAACAACACCTCCGAACTTCTGATGGATCTCTTGCGTAACAATAAAGTTATTCATTATTACTCCATCTGAAATAACGGATGCAGAGGTTTCATCGCACGATGATTCTATGGCAAGGATGTTGATGCGCATCTATCCGATAAAAGGATGTAAATTTGTATAATTATCAGGGTAATATGCCCTGGAAACGTTTAATGGATGGTAAAATTAACACAAAGCCAATTCATTTTCGTATTATTATAACAGGGATTTAGAATTATGGGCAAGAGAAGCCTGTTTAAATTGATGTTCTGGGGCTCATACAGGCGACCGATCCTGAAGGCCGCTCTGTTGATTTTGTTCATAATTCTATGGTTCATGATCAGTATCTCAGCAGCTTTGCAGGTTCCCAGGATCCAAACCAGTGTAACTCAATATATTGCAGCATATCTCACTGAAATTACTGGTACTCCAATAACTGTAAGAAAAGTTAATATTAACTGGTTCAGTCATTTTACATTGTATGACCTGGAAATTTTAGATGAGACAGGGCATAACCTCATCACCTCTGAAAAAGTGAAAATTAATTTCATGGTTCACACTTTTAGAAGAGAAAAAAAAACAAGATTCAAAAAGGCGGTATTTGAAAATACTACCATCAGAGTATTTCGAAATAAAAAAGATAGTGATTTCAATATCACTTATTTGGCCGATAACTGGAGAAAACTCCAAAAACAAGACACTCTTGATTCTATCTCTTCCCTTCTTGAAATTGGAGATTTTGAGTTAGTCAATTCAACTTTCATATTTGCTGATCCTTTTAAAGATAGTCTTAGCGGTAGATTTAACTACAATCAGTTCAGGTTGAATAATATTTATGCAATTGCTGAAAATTTTAGGGTCCATAACAAGACATTTTCGATCGATATCGGAAAGATGTCATTTATTGATTCTAAAAGCGGATTCAATGTAAATGATTTGTCGGGTACTTACACGTATGAACCGACATCCATGACTTTCCAGAATTTCGATTTTAAAACTGGAGCAAGTCACGTAAATGCTTCCGTAGCTCTAAATTATGATTCTGTTGCCCAATTAAAGAATCTTGTCGACGAAGTTACCATTGTTGCAGAAATAAGATCATCTGATATTCATTCAAGAGATCTGGCTCATTTTGCACCGGGAGTAAACAAATACAGTCAACGATTTAAGATTAAAGGTCTGTTCCAGGGTGAGATCAGTAGTTTTTCGGTTAAAAATATGGAGCTTGGCCTTGGACAGAATAGCCGTCTAAAGGGCGTGGTTTATTTTGATGGTTTGCCGGATTTTGAAAATTCATTCATAGATATCAAAGTTGAAGACTCATACGTTGATCCCACAGATTTTTCAGATTATTTCAAAGAAGAGTTGAATGACAGGCTCGCTATGTTTGGAAGCACAGAATTCTCGGGCAGGTTTACTGGGTTCCCAATCGACTTTGTAGCCGATGGCCTTTTTTTATCAAACATAGGCAGGATTGACACCGATATTAACCTTAAGGTCGATCCCAATCCCGATCTTTCAAGCTATTCCGGAAATTTAATCGTAACCGATCTGGATTTAGGTATCCTCCTGAAGAACAAGAAATTATTCCAGCAATTGGATATGAGGGGCAATGTTACTGGAAAAGGCCTCTCCTTTGAATCCGCAGATTTTGATCTTAAAGCTGATATAGATACCCTGGGTATTTTTGGATATAACTACAAAAATATAAAAACAGATGGACGATTTACACGTGAGATATTTAATGGATTGTTAAGTATAGAAGACCCGAATTTAACACTTTCAGCAGATGCAGCAATTAATCTTGCTGATAACTCCCAATCAATTGAGGTATTCGCCACCCTGGATACAGCAATCCTGCATAATATGAATTTATCAAAAAAGGAAAGTGGACTATCTTTCAATATCGATATAAATATGAAAGGGTTAAACATCGATGAAATGACCGGTCAAATTGAAGCTGAAGATGCTTTCATGTTTTTTGATGGAGATGCCATGGAAATCAAAGATTTTAAACTCATTTCAAGTAATATTGATTCATCGAGAACTATTCACGTCTCCACTGAGGATTTCACTTTCGATGCAGCTGGTAGATTTGATTATTCCGTACTGATAAAAGATTTACCCCGAGTATATAAAGAATATCTTCTCCTTATAAAAAATGACCACGATTCTCTCTCACAATATTTCGTCGAAGCAACTGTGCCGGAATACAGCGACTATTTTCTCGATTATGAATTACATCTTAATGATATTAATAAAATCCTGGAGTTATTTATTCCTGATTTATACCTGAGTCCAAAATCACTATTGAAAGGTCACCTGGCGGGTGGAAGAGAGTCCGTTATAAAGCTTACTTCACATATTGATACCATCAGGTATAAATCCATGTTCTTACTCAATACTGATTATCAGATAAATACAAGGCATTTGTATGACACTACTGTAGTACATGCTGATGTCCTCGCCCGGATTGATAAACAAATTCCTGAAAATGGTAAAGGAGTTGAAAATCTGTATTTGCGTGGTAACTGGAATAATAAAAAAATAGATTTCGAAATAAATGCCGAACAATCAGCGAGTGATTCGAAAGCAGACATATTTGGAGTGATCTCTCTTTTTACAGATACAACTGAAATAAGAATAAAACCATCCATTCTTAAACTTTTTGGCGATCGTTGGTCGATCCCGCAAAATAATCGAATATGGTTAAGCAATAAAGAAATTGATTTCGAAAATGTCCGTTTCTATTTTGACGAACAATCTATCCAGTTAAATGGCATTATTTCACAGAATCCCGATAAAGATCTTACGATATTAATTAATGATCTGCAAATGGAGAATTTCAATCTGATCATACCCAGGAATATTTATGGTAAGCTTGATGGTTTTATAAAGATCCAGGACTATTATAATGAAACCTTTATCAATAGCAACCTGGGTATTGACGAATTTGTATTCGTGAAATTCCCTGTTGGTGATATTAATATTTCCAGTAAATGGGAAGACGATAAAAAAAGGATGAACATTCAGATGGCTGTTGTTGGTAAAGAGGGTGATCGCAATATAGATTTAAATGGATTTTATTATCCCGCCAGGGAAAATAACAAATTAGACCTGATAGCTGAGTTTGATAATGCTAATCTTAATGTAATCGAGCCATTTTACGCAGATCTTATTTCCAACTTGCGAGGATTTACAAAAGGCGAATTTCACATAGGAGGAAATTTTAGAAATCCAATCTTACAGGGAGAAGGACTCGTGAAAGATGGAACGGTTAAGCTGGATTACCTGAATACGGACTATACCTTTGAAGGGGAAGTATTATTCACTGAAAATGAAATTGGCTTCAGGAATATTCAACTCATGGATGAATATAAAAACACCGGAGAATTGAATGGCGGTATTTTTCACACAGGTTTTAAAAATATACGTTTTGATCTTAAAGGTGAGTTTGAAAAGCTGATGACACTGAACACTTCATCGAGAAACAATGATTTATATTATGGTACAGCATTTGGATCCGGAACCATTGATATCACCGGACGAGGAAAAAATATCAACCTCAAGATAAATGCTAAAACTGATGCCGGAACTAAACTGTTTATACCACTTAGTGGAACCGCTGAAGCGGGCCAGGAAGAGTACATTCAGTTTGTTGATCCTGAAGAAACAATACTCCAGGCTGAAATTAAAGACCACTTTAATCTTTCTGGCGTAAGACTTGATTTTGATCTCGAGGTAACTCCTGAAGCTTACTGTGAGATTATTTTTGATATCCAGGCAGGAGATATAATCAGAGGTAGTGGAAATGGCAAACTGAATCTCCAAATTGATACTAAAGGGGATTTTCTGATGTTCGGAGATTTTGAAATAGCAAAAGGCGGTTACAATTTTACTTTATATAATCTGATAAATAAAGAATTCGTAATTCAACCAAACAGCCTGATAACCTGGTCAGGGGATCCATATGGAGCTAATATGGATCTGGTTGCCACTTACAAACAGAATGCTTCACTGACGCCTTTAATCCCGGACACAACAGTACATAGCAATCCTGATATACGTCGTAAGTATCCAACCGATGTGATTCTTTATCTAAAAGGTCCACTCATGTCGCCTGAGATAGATTTTGATATTGATATCACAGACTATCCAAGAAATCTTGTTGTTAGCGGGGTTAGTCTTGAAACAACAGTGTCAGCATTTGAAGCGACGATTCACGCCGATGAACAGGAACTTAAGCGACAGGTATTCAGTTTGATCATTTTGAGAAAGTTCTCAGAAATGGGTGCATTCAGCGTAAGTGGTTATTCATTTGGCAGCAGTGTTAGTGAATTCATTTCAAACCAGCTGAGTTACTGGATAACCCAATTCGACGAGAATCTCGAAGTTGAGGTCGATCTTGGCGCACTTGATCAGAATGCATTTAATACCTTTCAATTACGATTATCTTATACATTCATGGATGGAAGATTGCGTGTTACCCGTGCTGGTGATGTAAACACTACCGGAGAGAATTCATCCGACCTCTCAAATATCGTTGGTGACTGGACTGTCGAATATCTGCTAACCCAGGATGGTAAATATCGTGTAAGAATGTATAACCGATTTAACTATAATTCCGTTAACACACTCACCTATAATAAATCAACTACTACTACAGCAGGTTTCAGTCTTATGCATACACAAAGTGTCGACGAACTTAAAGATCTGTTCCGTCGTTCAAGGGACAAAAGTAAACAGAGACAAAAAAGTGAATACATCCAATATGAGGAAGGAGTAGTTCCCAGCGGTAAAAAGGATGAAGAGAAAAAAGATGAAGGAGTTATTATCACAGGTGATATCGAAGAATAAGGTAACTCAAAATGGCCCCTGGAAGAGCCATATTACTGAAATTGCTGGTTAATTCAGTAATAAATAACCAAATCAGACCAATGAGTCTAGATTTGCTTTCCAAAAAATAATTTCAATATGTTGAATTATATTAAATAGTTAGATATGCATGTCGGAGATAGGGTAAGACTGCTACATGATAAAGAAGAAGGAATTATCAGGCGCATCCTGGATGACAGATTGGTCGAAGTTGAAATAGATGATGGATTTATTATTCCGGTTCTCATAAAAGAATTGGTATCAATTGCCTCTCATGAGAAAAATACTTTTAAAAAAGAGGAAGGAGAAACCATCCTCAGGCAGGAAGTTCGGAAGATCACAAGTGATCAGGGGATATATCTTTTATTTGAGCAAAAAAATGATAATGACCTCGATTTGAACCTTATTAATAACACTGAGTTGGATATACTTTACAGGGTATTCACAGCAGACAAGGATATTTATACAGGACTATCAGCAGGTCATATGGGAGCAGATTCATATTCATTAATTACATTCCTGAAGTTTTCTGAGCTAAATGATTGGCCGGAATACAACTTCGAACTCATGTTTTTCAAAAAAGGTGAGTTCAAATCAGTTGAATCAATTCGACGGTCGATAAGATTTAAGCCCAAACTATTTACTCGTGATAAACAAACAGCTCCGATACTTAAAAAATCCGGTTATCTGTTCCAGCTGGATTCATCATTCCCCCAACCTGATCCTGAAAAATTGAAAGAAGCCTTTTTTGAAAATGATTCTGAGCAATCCATAAAAGATGAAGTGGAAGGGATATCTGAAAAATCAATTATGGTTGATCTGCATATTGAATCTCTTATTGATAATTATGAAAGTTTAAATAGTGGGGAGATTTTAGAAATCCAGCTAACTAAATTTGAAAAAGCCCTGGATGAGGGGCTTAAAAATGGCCAGGATTCTATGATATTTATCCATGGTGTTGGGAATGGAACTCTACGGAATAAGATCCATAAAAGATTAAGTAATCTTAGTGAGATCAGTTATTATGAAGATGCACAAAAGGATAAATTCGGATTTGGTGCAACCAAAGTAACCTTTAAATAGCTGGATTTTCTCAATAAATGTGCATACTGCAAAAAGTACAATAAATATCAGGATTTTTATATCCATCTGGTATTAATTTTATTGAAGTCACGCCGATATTTCTTTTATTTTTCATACATTTATACAAGAAGTTTAAACTGTTGAATAATGGAATTCAATTTCAGCGAATTTATGGAAAGACTCGCCAACGAAATGGGCGGTCAATATTCTGAGTATGACCAGAGCAAATCGGTAATCATTGTTCCATTACTGGATAATCGTTTCCAGGCCGTTGTGGGAACAGTCAAATACAATGACAGATTCAATAAAACCGGAGTCGAGTTTTCATCGAAAGTCTGTGCACTGAAAGAAGAGATAGACATGAAGGAGCTTTTGATGGAAAATGCCAAGACATGTTATGCGAAATTTGTCGTGGTGGATGATTATATAAAAGTTGAAGGCTCTACGTTCCTGGAAAATGTAAATGAAAACGGTCTAAAGGAAATCCTCATAGAAGTAGCCCACAAAGCTGACGAATGGGAGTTGAAGCTTACAGGTCTTGATGTAAACTGATCTCATAAGAAAAAACTACTTATCGAAAACAATAGAAGCATTTCTTCGTAAATTTGAATGAAATGCAGGTTGTCTTATCGCTCCCCGAATATAATCGAGGTGAGGAAAGTCCGGGCAACTTAGAGCACCACACTTCCTAACAGGAAGACCCTGAAGTGAGCTTGCTCTACTTCAGGGATAGCTAGTGCCACAGAAAAGATACCGCCCAGAAGTGAGCTTGCTCTACTTCAGGGTAAGGGTGAAATGGTGAGGTAAGAGCTCACCGTCCCGATGGTGACATCTGGAGCCAGGTAAACCTTGTGGGTTGAAAGGCCAAATAAGTTCGGTTTATCAGTCGAAAGACTGATGCAGGGTTGCTCGCCCAATTTCTCTTTGAGAGAACCGAATGGGTAGGCTGATTGATTCTGTTGGTGACAACAGAGCCAGATAAATGATAAGATCTCGCTATCAGCGGGAACAAAACCCGGCTTATATACCTGCATTTCTTTAAATTAATATATATATCATGCCCAAAATCTTAATTATTGACGACGAAAAATCTATCCGTCATACATTACGGGAGATTCTTGAATATGAAAAATATGATGTAGAGGAAGCCAAAGATGGTGAAGATGGTTATAAAAAGTTAAGTGAAAATGTATATGACATAATCCTTTGTGATGTTAAAATGCCAAAAATGGATGGCCTTGAAGTTTTGGAGAAAGCGATGGAAAGTGGGTATGAAGCACCTTTCATTATTATATCAGCACACGGTACAATCGAAACGGCAGTTGAGGCAACAAAGAAAGGAGCTTATGATTTCATTCAGAAGCCCCCGGATCTGAATCGTCTGTTATTGACGCTAAGGAATGCACTCGATAAATCAAATCTTCAGCATGAAACGAAAATACTGAAGAAGAAAATAGCAAAAAAATATGATATCGTCGGTGAATCGGAGGCTATTTTAAAAGTGATTCAGGCAATTGATAAGGTAGCGCCCACAGAAGCCAGGGTTTTAATTACCGGTGAAAATGGAACCGGAAAAGAACTTGTGGCACGACAATTACATGAAAAAAGCAATCGAAGTAAACTCCCCTTTATCGAAGTTAATTGTGCTGCCATCCCATCTGAACTGATCGAAAGTGAACTCTTTGGGCATGAAAAAGGATCCTTCACTTCAGCACATAAGCAAAGAATAGGCAAGTTTGAACAGGCAAATGGAGGTACTTTATTCCTTGATGAAATTGGAGATATGAGTTTATCAGCCCAGGCAAAAGTGTTGCGTGCATTGCAGGAGAATAGGATTAACAGGGTCGGTGGTGATAAAGATATTAAGGTTGATGTCCGTGTAATTGCAGCTACAAATATGGATTTGAAAGAAGAGATAAAAGAGAAACGTTTCCGGGAAGATCTCTACCACAGACTTGGCGTCATTTTAATAAATGTTCCTCCGCTACGAGAACGGAAAGATGACATCACCTTACTTGTAAATCGATTTCTTGAAGATATCGCAGGAGAACAGGGAACAAAAGAAAAATCCATTTCACCTGAAGCAATTGCGAAGCTTCAGAAACACCAATGGACCGGTAATATCCGTGAATTAAGAAATGTTACGGAAAGGCTGGTTATTATGTGTGGAGAGACAATCCAGGAAAATGACGTTGAAACTTACGTTATGCCCTGATCTATTTATACCTTCTCCTGCTCAGTCGCTTTTTCTTTAACAGTATCCTTTGTATACGTAGGACAGGTCTTCTGCGCACAAGCTGAAATACCCAATACGAAAATGGCCAATAACAGAACTTTAATTTTGATTTTATGCATTGCGTTTGGTTTTATTGTAACAAATATATTGATTCAGTTTACTTTACAAAAACAATTTTTACTAAATAACCAATAAATTACATCCCCTGACATCAGAATTGTCCACTCTCCCCAATACTTCAAATCCTCTGTTTTTTACATTTTTACCAATATCTTGCGTTTCTATGAAGGCACATGAATGGATATTAGCAAGGTCAATGACATTGATACCCCCTGATCCATTAATTTGTATTCTTTGGGGATCGTATATGTCCCTGATCATAATTTTCATCCAGGGTGGGCATCTGAAATGACCTTTGCTGGAGGCATATGCCTGAGACATTAATTCAGTCATACCATACTCAGAATGAACGTTCTTAACATTAAATTGTTGTTGAAATACCTGATGAATTTCTTCACGGATCATTTCTTCCCTCCTTCCTTTCATACCACCTGTTTCCATTAATATAACACCCTTCAAATCGAGATTTTCCCTTTCAGCCAGGTCCAATAAGGCAAATGTTACTCCTATTAGCAGTACTTTTCTGTCTTTCCCAAGACTTTCGATACAATTAATTAGATCTTTGGGATTATCCAGATAAAAACCTGATTCGCAATACATGCTGCTTGAAATGAAATGTTCCATCATTACGACAAGTGATGAGTTTTCGCGTTCCAGATAGGAAGGTAGTAATGCTAAAAATACATAATCATTCAATTCACCATAAAAATGTTTGAAACCAGCTGTTGCAACTGATTGGTAAAAATTCAGGTCCTCGATAAAATGTTTGCTGGTCTTCATACCGGTAGTACCACTACTTTCAAATATAGTTTCATGTTTCCATTTTCCTGTTTTGATCTCCCTGGATTTAAACAGTTCTATTGGCAGAAACGGTATATCTCCTAGTTGTCGGACTGTATCAGGATCAACATTAATCATGTTAATGTAATTCCTGTAAATTTTATTATATTTTGCCTGAAATCTGAATAACTTTAAAGCTGAATCTTCAAAATTTGAGTTGTCAACAAGAAAAATATTATCCTTAAAACTTTCAAGACGGCTCATGCGTTATTAATTCAGGGATCTGTATTTTATACAAAGGTAATATTTGAATCTAAAATCAGAGAAAGAAATTGTGAGGATGCCACGCCATAAAATAATTTTGATTGTCATTGTTGGTATGTGTCTGTTGGCAGCGTGTACCAAACCTCCGGAACTTCCATTCGAACCAAAAATCGTATTTGAACGTGTACAATTTACACAAACTGAAGAAGGTCGTCCGGACAGTCTTATTGTAAGTATTTATTTCGAAGATGGAAATGGTGATCTGGGCCTGACAGCCCAGGAGACACAACCTCCCTACCATCCAGCAGATATTGTTTTAGATAATAATGGGGATACAGTTAAATACAGTAATGATCCTGAATTACCGATATATAATCCAATTGACTGGCAAATCATCAGGGATTTAGAGGGCCAGGCAAAAGATACAGTACTGGTTGAGATTAATGAAAACCATTATAATTTCTTTGTAAGATTCTATCAAAAGACAGGTGGGAAATATGTAGAATTCGACTGGAGGGATGAACCATATTATCAAACTTTTGATGGAAGATTCCCATATCTTCGAACTGATGGAGATTATTCCGACCATCCTTTAGAGGGATCTTTACGTTACTCTATGCTATCATCAGGCTGGATTTGGGTATTCCGAGATACCCTTAAGCTATCGATTCAGATCCAGGACCGCGCGCTCAATAAAAGTAATACTGTTGAAACAGGAGATTTTACTTTGGATGGAGTTCGTTAGGAATAATTACCAGTTTCACACACAGACTTCATAAGAAAGCATCTTTCAACTGATAGCCAACTTAATTATCTGTAATTTCAGGGTTATACTGGGGTATATGGTAGTTTTTGTTATATATCTCAGGGAATTTATGAGGATCAGATTCATGCATCATAGCATAGGCATAATCAAATACGTCTTCTCCATTCACTTTGGAAAAATAATCCCCGTCAGATCCGTATGCCGGTCTGTGCTCTTTTGAAGTCAGGGTAATCGGTTTAGCATCAAGATAATGATATCCATTTTGTTCTTCCAGGATTTTTTGCATCATGTAAGCTGAGGCTCCACCAGGTGAATCTTCATCAGCACAGATTATTTTGTTTGTCTTTTTAAGTGATTCTACAATGGTATGATTAATATCAAATGGGATGAGGGTTTGTACATCAATCACTTCAACCGAGATCCCTATGTCCTCCAACTCATTAACTGCTTCCATAACAATCTTACACATTGAGCCATAAGTAACAATGGTAATATCGTCACCTTCCTTTAATACTTCAGGTACTCCCACAGGTACTGTGAAATCAAGCAAATTATTTGGTAATTTTTCTTTCAGTCGATATCCGCTAAGCACTTCAACAATCAATGCAGGTTCGTCAGATTTAAGCATGGTGTTATAAAAACCAGCAGCCCGAGTCATGTCTCTTGGTACAAGGACGTTGATACCACGAATGCTATTCAGGATCATTCCCAATGGAGAACCAGAATGCCAGACACCTTCAAGCCTGTGCCCACGGGTTCTGATAATAACGGGTGACTTCTGTCCTCCTTTTGTCCTGTATTGTAGTGTTGCAAGATCATCACTCATGATCTGAATGGCCCAGATCAGGTAATCAAGATATTGGATTTCAGCTATCGGTCGAAGACCTCTCATGGCCATTCCGATTCCCTGTCCAAGTATGGTTGTTTCACGAATACTTGTATCAGATACCCGCATTTCACCGTATTTATCCTGTAATCCGGCGAAAGCCTGATTCACATCACCTATTTTACCAACATCTTCACCAAATGCTATAACACTTGGATCCCTCCCTAAAGCTGCATCAAAGAAAGCCTGAAGTACTTCCCTGCCATCAACGATCCTGGATTTATCATCATATTCGGGTTTTACTTCTTTAACTCTGTTGCAACAGTATTTTGATTGACTATAAACATGAGAACTATAAAAGTCCTGATTATCTTCATTTACTTTTGACAACCAGTTAATCAGTTTCTGACGCTCAGTTATATGCTCATCTCTTGTCAATATCAATGCTTTCTTAATAGCCTTGAAGAAATCGCGTTTTAGCGGATTATGTATATGAGTGAGCTCTTGTTTTATTTTTAGGATTCCATTCTTATGCTTTGATTTCTGCGCCAGTGATGTAATATTTTTAGCGGCTTCAATCTGATCGAATTTAATGGATTCGAAATAAGCCTCCCATGCATCATCTTTACTTTTTCGGGCATCCCGAACAGCTTTTTTCTCTATTTGTGTTAGTGCAGATTCATCGGCGACCTCGTTTTCGAGAATTGATTCACGCATTTTCTTGTTACAATCAAATTCCAATTCCCATTCTAATCTTTCCTTCGATTTATAGCGCTCATGAGAACCTGAGGTTGAATGCCCCAATGGCTGTGTAAGATCCATAACATGTAGTAATACAGGTACATGATCTTTCCTGGCAATATCTGCTGCTTTCTCAAATGCTTTTCGACAGGCAATATAGTCCCAACCTATTACCCGGATAATTTCTATCCCTCTCTCTTTATCGGTTCTTTGGAATCCACTTAATGCTTCCGAAATATCCCCCTTGGTAGTGTGGACTTCATTGGGTACCGATATCCCATATCCATCATCCCATATGGCTGTAACCATCGGTACTTGCAACACGCCTGCAGCATTGATCGTTTCGAAAAATACTCCTTCCGATGTTGCAGCGTTTCCAATTGTTCCAAAAGCTACTTCGTTCCCATTTCTCGAAAACTTCTTCATCCCTTTTAGATCAGGATTGTTCCGATATATCTTTGATGCATAGGCGAGTCCAAGTAATCGTGGCATCTGTGCGGCGGTTGGAGATATATCTGCACTGCTATTTTTACTCTGTGTTAAATCGTTCCACTCCCCATTATTATCCAGAATCCGGGTAGCGAAATGTCCATTCATCAATCTTCCTGCAGAAGCGGGATCTGCCTCTATATCAGTATGGGCATACAATTGGGCAAAATATTGTTGTACAGTTAATTCTCCAATGGCAAACATAAAAGTCTGGTCGCGGTAATATCCAGACCGCCAATCTCCTTTCTTGAATACCCTGGCCATGGCGAGTTGTGGTATTTCCTTACCATCCCCAAAAATCCCAAACTTTGCTTTACCGGTGAATACTTCCTTTCTACCTATCAGGCTTGCTTCACGGCTCAAACAGGCAAGGTAATAATCATCTAATATTTCCTTAGTCGGAATATCAATCCTCTTCAAAGTATTTGTCTCGTTCAATTTTCAGTTTTTTTTAAGATTGCTAAAAAAATACTCTCCCAATTGCTCTTTGAGGACTAAACAAACATAAATAAAAAAATGGTGCTATCAAAGATTCTCAAAGCAGTCAGACTGATCACCAGAAGAATAAATATTTAGAAATTGACAATAAAAAAGATAATTACACTTGAAACTTCAATTTTTTTCAAAATCTTATTTTTTAATAAGAAAATTTGTAAAACATAATACTTAAACATGATATTTTTAAAATTGATTACATTTACAAAGGTTATCATGATATCACAATTACTATATTTTTAGTTCCAAAATATTATTGATATTCCGCTATAAATAGGGATGTTATTTTTATGGAAATATTTATTATTTTTTTAATTAAAATTTACGCAAAATGGTTATTGGAGTCCCAAAGGAAATAAAGAACAATGAAAACAGAGTAGCAGTAACACCTGCCGGAGTTAAGGAATTCAAAAAGCACGGTCACGATATTTATGTCCAGAAATCAGCAGGTGAAGGAAGTGGCTTTTCTGATGAAAAATACATAGATGCAGGTGCCAGCATTTTGCCAGAAATCAATGACGTATATGCTATAGGTGAGATGATCATGAAGGTTAAGGAGCCAATAGAGTCTGAGTACTCGTTTATCAAAGAAAATCAATTAATTTTTACATATTTTCATTTTGCATCATATGAACCACTAACCAAAGCAATGATCGATAGCAAGGCAGTTTGTCTTGCCTATGAAACTGTTGAAAAGGATGACAAAACTCTTCCGTTGCTTATTCCAATGTCAGAAGTTGCCGGGAGAATGGCGATCCAGCAAGGCGCAAAATATTTAGAAAAACCACTGAAAGGTCGAGGAATTCTCCTGGGTGGCGTCCCGGGGGTTAATCCAGCCAATGTCATGATATTAGGAGGTGGTATTGTAGGCACCCAATCAGCGAAGATGGCAGCTGGATTAGGTGCTGATGTTACTATTCTTGATGTAAGTTTGCCAAGGCTTAGATATCTTGCAGACATTATGCCAGCGAATGTAAAGACAATGATGTCAAATGAATACAATATTCGGGAACTTCTACCCAATGCCGATCTGGTTGTAGGAGCAGTTTTAATACATGGTGCTAAAGCGCCTCATCTGATTACCAGGGATATGCTGAGAGAGATGAGACCGGGTACTGTACTTGTGGATGTCGCAGTTGATCAAGGAGGCTGTATTGAAACCTGTAAACCTACAACGCATCAAAATCCAACCTATATAATCGATAACGTAATCCACTATTGTGTTGCCAATATGCCTGGTGCGGTACCTTATACCTCAACTGTTGCACTCACAAATGCAACATTTCCATATGCACTTCAACTCGCTGACAAAGGATGGGTGAAAGCATGCAAAGATAATAAAGAGCTTAAATTAGGGTTGAATATCATCAATGGCACTGTAGTCTATGAAGCAGTCGCAGAGGCATTTGGACTTGGATATGATGAGGTAGAAAAGTTCCTGTAAAGTATAAAAATTCACAAATTAAAGGATGGCAGATATCTGCCATCCTTTTTTATTTGTTCAAAATTGTGTCATTCTATTTTATTAATATTCTAATAATGCTAATTTAAGGGTTGATTTCTATGAAAAATGCTGAAATATCAAGCAATTTTTATAACTTGAAACCAAACAGGATCAATTGATATCGTTGATTTAAGATGAAAAGACGTATTTTATTAGGACTCAGTGGCCTGTTATTATGTTTAATCCCACAATTATCAGCCGGCATTTCATCTGGCATGGCTGGGACTACCACTATCTCCAATGCATCTTTTTTGCCTCCATTTGTAGGTTTTAGAATAAATGATGGCAATCAATTTACTAATTCTATAGCGATTTCAGTAGAAATCAAATCCCTCCGTCTAAGAGACTCCCTTGTTACGGAGATGCAAATTGGTTTAATGAAAGATCTCTCGGATGCCACCTGGATCCCTTATGATTCTGAAAAACACATTCTCAATCTTTCAAGTGGTGATGGTGAAAAAAACATATATGCCCGATTGAGGGATGCAGCCAAAAATACCAGTCCTATTGAAAGTGCAACCGTTATACTTGATACCCAACCACCTGAAAAAATTGAGATATCAATTAACAGAGGGCAAAAATACACTAAAGACAATCAGAGAAGATCCATGGTATTCGTCCTTACTGAAGAAGAAGATATTAAGGAAATGATTTTGTGCAATAAATCTGATTTTCTGAAATCTGATTGGGAACCATTCGCCAAAACTAAAAGGTGGATCCTTGCTGAAGAAGGTGGAGATGGAGAAAAATCGGTTTATATGAAATTCAGAGATCAAGCAGGAAATGAAAGTCTTGTTTTCTGGAGTAGTATCTTTCTTGATACACAAGCACCTAAAAATGGATCTATAGTAGTTAATGATGGAGAAAAGTTCACACAAACGCGGGATGTGAAATTAAGAATCAGTGCTGAAGAAGCTGTTCGTGTAAGAATATTGAGTCAACAAAACTCACAAATAATCCCATACGAGAATGATGAAGGAAAAGATTATATGGAAATTGAATGGAAATTGGATTCAGTTGAAGGGATAAAGGTTGTGAGAGTATTTTTCGTGGATGATGCAAAAAACCGTACTACACAACCCATTCAGGATGAAATCAATTACGATGCAACCCCTCCCCTGCCTCCATTCGTATCGATAAATGGAGATAGTAAATACACAAACCATCCAACCGGTAATGTAAGTATTAAATTAAGCACAAAGGCCAATCCTGCAAATTGTTTATTAATGATCAGCAATAATAATGATTTCAGCGACTGTAATCCAATAACATTCCGGGACCAGTTTAGAGATTGGCAAATACCTTCAGAAGAAGATGGTATGAAATCTGTTTATGTAAAACTTATTGACGAAGCCGGCAATCATTCAGAAGCTTCCGTTGGAAAAATAATATTGGACAGGGAACCTCCGAAAGTGAATAAAGTATTTATAAATGAAGGAGTAGAGTGGACAAATACGCTTAAAGTAAATATTAATTTCGAAGTAGAGGGCGCATCTCATTTACAGATTAATAATAACAGACAAACAATAACCAGGATGGCTGCCTGGGAAAATTTCCATCCGTTGAAATCAGATTGGACATTACTGCCTGTTGATGGACCAAAGTTGGTTTTCACACGGTTTAAAGATCAGGCAGGGAATGTAACAGAAATAGCTGAAGCCACCATTAAACTGGACACCAAACCTCCAACCGGAACACTGACTATTAACAATGGTGCCAAATATACGAATGATCCAGAACGTCTGGTTGTACTGCAGATTATTACACCGGATGGGCATGGGATGCAGATGACTAATACACCCGAGTTTCAGGAGGTCAAACTGGAACCTGTATCAGAAACCATTGAGAACTGGGAACTCCCTGATAAGGATGGTCCCAATCCTGTTTATCTCAGACTGAAAGATCAGGCAGGGAATTTCAGTAAAGTTATTTTAAGTACGATTATTTTAGACAGACAGGCTCCCTCTGAATTATCTATGGTTATCCACGAAGGAAGGGAATGGCTACGGGCATCAACCCGAAGAGCTTCGATAGGAATCAGTGCAAAAGGAGCATCCCATATGATGCTCAGTGAAAATCCAAATTTCCCGAATGGTGCATGGGCTCCATTCAAAAATGTCACTGCCTGGGTTTTTAGTGAAGGTGAAGGGATCAAGGAATTACATGTAAAATTTAAAGATCCTGCTGGAAATGTTTCCGAAGCAATATCTGGACAAATCAAACTTGATTATACACCTCCTCTTTGCTCAGAATTTGTGGTTGATGGTGGTGCTGATTTCACTAATGACGCACAGAAAAAAGTCAAACTTTCGTTCAAAACGGAAGGAGCAATTAAACTTGCCACGGCCAATGCACCAATTACTGATCCACAGGCTCCAACCACCCTCTGGGAAGATTTTGAAACTGATAAAGACTGGGTATTAGAGGGTGAAGACGGACTTAAAACAGTTTATGCTATTTTTCGTGATGAGGCAGGTAATTTTTCCGGGAGGTATACTGCAAGAATTATTCTTGATAGAATTGCACCAACAAATGGCAGCATAATTATTAATAATAACGTAAAATATGTCCCAGCTGGAGCCAGAAAAGTATCATTGGTTTTTAGTGCCGAAGGTGCCAGTGAAATGATAGTAAGTGAAAATGCAGATTTCAGTAATGCAAAATGGGAGAATTTCGTACCTAAAAAAGTATATGAAGTGAGTGAAAATGAAGGAAGTAAAACCATATATGTAAAATATAAAGATAAAGCAGGCAACGAAACACCATTATATTCCGGAGCTGTTGCACTGGACACCAGTCCTCCGATCGGGAAAACACTTTTTATCAACGATGATAATCCATACACAAATAGCCCTGAAAAAGCTGTAATGATCCACCTGGAAGCTGATGAAGCAGTTTCAATGCGTATCAGTCAGAAAGGATCCGCTGAAGGACAAATTGCCCAGGGTTCATGGGAAGCATATGCAAAGGAAAAATCCCTTACATTAGCTGGAGGCGATGGAGAAAAAGAGATCATTGCACATTTTCGCGATGAGGCCGGGAATATTTCCGAACCTGTTTCCGCTAACATAATACTGGACAGGAAACCACCAGTACCTGTTTCACTTGTGATAGATAATGGGACTGGATGGACAAACAACCCTGAGAAGAAAGTAAGTTTGAATATTTCTGCAAGAGATGCAGACTTTATGATGATCAGCCTCGCCGGAAATTTTGATAGTGCCGAATGGGTATCCTATCAGGAAAAAATTGACGATTTTGTTTTACCCGGTGAAGATGGTGAAAAAAATATCTTTGTCCGGTTTAAAGATAAAACAGGAAATGTTTCCTCTCCCCTTTCTGCAACAGTAAACCTAAAACGAGCCTTTTAACAGGCGTCAAAGGGGAGTTATTGTATGCACCAAGTACCGAATCCTTCCCTGGAACATATAAACACTTTTGGCGTAAAAGCTCATGCTGAAGAATTGATCACCATACAAGAACCACATGAAATTCATGAGGTAACTGCACAATTCAAAAAAAGAAGCACTCCATTCCTGATATTGGGAGGTGGTAGCAATATTTTATTCACAAAGAATTTTAAAGGTGTAATTATTCTAAACAGGTTGACAGGTAAACAAATCCTGAAAGAAGATGAAAAACATATATGGATCAATGGTATGTCAGGAGAGATTTGGCATGATTTCGTTATGTATACAATTGATATGGGCTGGCAAGGGCTCGAAAATCTTTCACTAATTCCTGGAAGTCTGGGTGCCGCCCCTGTTCAAAATATTGGTGCTTATGGAGTAGAACTTAAAGATGTTTTTGAATCGCTTAAAGTTGTAGATATTCAAACTGGAAAAGAAAAATTATTCAATAAGGCTGAGTGTATGTTCGGGTACAGAAACAGTTATTTCAAAAGTATTGATAAAAAGAACTTGTTTATTACTGAGGTTTGTCTGCGATTGAATAAAAATCCTGAGTTTAATATATCATATGCTCCATTATTAAAACTGAAATCATTACAAGATATTAATAAGCTAACATCACGACTCATAAGCAATGAGGTTATTACTATCAGGAAGAAAAGATTACCGGATCCAAAAATCCTAGGAAATGCCGGTAGCTTTTTTAAAAATCCAATTATCCCAATAAAACAATATATAGAGTTAAAGAAGGAACATCCTGGAATTCCAGGTCATAAAATCAGTAGTTATCAATATAAGATATCCGCTGGATGGCTGATCGAACATTGCGGATGGAAAGGCCGTCGATTCGAGGATGCAGGTATTTATGACCACCAGGCCCTGATCCTTGTTAATTACGGTAACGCATCTGGTCAGGATATTTGGAAACTTTCCCTTAATATTCAAAAAGATATCAACAATAAATTCGGCATTCAATTGGAACCTGAAGTCCGCATACTCTAGACCAATTCTGGCAATTCCGGTATTTCACCTTTGTACTTCTCAGCTTCAACTCCAAACTTTTGAAGAAACGCAACACCTTCATCAACAGGTAATCCTTTATACTCAGCATAAGAATTAAGAAAAATCACTTTTTTTATTTTCATTGTATATATGATCCGGGCACAGGCCAGGCATGGTGTGAGTGTAAGATACAGTGTTGCCCCCTCAACATCAGCATTATTTTTTACTGCATATAAAATAGCATTTTGTTCAGCATGCAAGGCCAGTGAACAGCTACCATTCGCATCTCTTTCACATCCTGTTTCAGGCCACTCTTCATCACAATTGTGTGTTCCGGCTGGAGGACCGTTATATCCGATCGATATGATACGTGTTTCTTTTGCTAAGACAGCACCAACGTGCCGTTTAACACAATGAGATCTTTTGGCAAGATTAATTGCCAGTTCCATAAATATCTGGTCAAAATCAGGTCTGTCCATTCTATAAATAAAGTTATACTTCAAAATAAATGTAATTTTTTATTTTGTTAAATTTAAAGTCAGATAAAATTATAAACCATGAAAAAAAATATTATTAGTTTGTTTGTTTTGTTACTTGCAACAAGTATCAGTGAGAAAGTTTACTCACAGGAAGCAGTTAAGCCAAGACCAAGTCCTATGGCTGTGGCAACCATGAAATATGAGGATACCTATATTAAGGTTACTTATTGCAGACCACATAAAAAAGGACGTGAGATATTTGGCGGTCTGGAACAATTTGGGAAAGTATGGAGAACCGGTGCAAATGAAGCTACTGAAATCACGTTCACCAAAGGAATTAAATTTGGTGGTAAAGCATTGGCTGCAGGTACATATTCTTTATTCACCATTCCAAACGAAAAAAGCTGGATAGTGATCCTCAACAGTGAGTTGGGACAATGGGGTGCCTACAACTACGATGAGTCAAAGGATGTATTAAGAGTTGAAACCAGTGTTGGGAAAACGGATACATCATATGAACCATTTACTATTGAATTCAAACAGAATGATCAGGGTGCTGACCTGGTTATGATGTGGGATATGACTATGATACGTATTCCAATCGCATTTTAAAGTTAACTTTACATTAAAAAAAGCCCTGAATTTTTTCCAGGGCTTTTTTTATTATCAGGGCTATAAATTACATCCTGAGTTTATATTTGCAGTATGTTATCGATTTCAAATCTTACCTACTATATCGCTGGACGTCCTTTATATAAAAATGCCTCAATACATGTAAACAGAAAAGACAAAATCGGCCTAGTGGGTCTTAATGGATCTGGTAAGTCAACTTTACTTCGAATTATTTATGGAGAAATAACCCCTGATAATGGGACTATATCAAAAGAGGGTGGTTGTACAATTGGGTTTCTTAATCAGGATCTCCTCTCATTCGAAACAGATGAATCCATTCTTACAGTTGCTATGCAGGCCTTTAATAAGACTCTGGAGATCCAGAGAAAGATTGATAAACTCCTGACCGAGATTAAAAGTGATCACGATGAAAAACTGATCAATAAACTCAGCGAATTGCAGGAGAAACTGGAAAGCCTGGATGGTTATACTATTCAGGCTCAAGCAGAAGAGATGCTTGAAGGAATGGGTTTCACAACGGCAGATCTATCCAGGTCATTGATTGAATTCTCTGGTGGTTGGCGAATGCGTGTAATATTGGCCAAATTATTACTTGAGCGGCCTTCTTTACTGATGCTCGATGAACCTACAAACCATCTTGATCTTCCTTCTATCCAGTGGGTAGAAAATTATTTAGCAACCTATGAGGGAGCGGTCATTATTGTATCTCACGATCAGAAGTTTCTTGACAGGATTGCACAACAAATTGTTGAGGTATCACATCTTAAGCTCAACACGTATAAAGGTAATTACTCTACATTTCTAAAAGAAAAAGCACTCAGGTTAGAGATTCAAAAAAATGCCTTTATTAACCAACAACAGGAGATAAAGCAAACAGAAAGATTTATAGAAAGATTTCGCGCTAAGAATACCAAAGCCAGGCAGGTACAATCCAAAATTAAGTCACTGGAGAAACTAGATAAAGTTGAAGAAATTCAAGAAGGGAACAAATCAATTAGTATCAGGTTTGCTTTTTCCAGACCTTCCGGTCGACATGTCATCCGACTTGAAAACTTATCAAAGTCATATGGAGATTTATCCATTATGAAAAATACAAATGCCAGTATCGAACGTGGAGATAAGATTTCCCTGATTGGAGCAAACGGAAAAGGAAAATCCACACTATTACGGATCATCGCAGATAAAGAACCATTCCAGGGCAAAAGAACCCCAGGCCATAATGTATTTACTTCATTTTATGCCCAACATCAACTCGAAGCCCTCGATATCTCTCATGAGATCCTGGATGAAATGAAATATGCATCTTCCCAATTTACAGAACAGGAATTGAGATCTCTACTAGGTAGTTTTCTATTCTCAGGTGAGGATGTATATAAAAAGATAAGGGTTTTATCTGGTGGAGAAAAATCACGTGTTGCACTGGCTAAAACACTGGTATCGGATGCTAACTTCCTTATACTTGATGAACCTACAAACCACCTGGATATGCTATCCGTGAATGTGCTAACGCAGGCATTACAGAAATATGAAGGAACAATAATTATGGTCTCACACGACCGTCAGTTCATTTCAGATATTGCAAATAAGATCTGGTATATTGAAAATTTTGAAATTAAGGAATATCCCGGGATATATGATGAATTTCATATATGGTTTGAAGCTAAGAAACCTCAAAAAAGCAAGTCTCCTAAATCATCAGTTCCTAAATCAAAAACCACGAATAAAATCCATTATGATGAAACCAGGGCAACCAGTCGGGAAATCAGGTCCATGGAGAGCAAGATTGCTAAAAAAGAGATTGAGATTGAAGAGCTTGAAATTATTAAGAAAACCATTGAGAAAGACATGGGAATGGTGGAGATTTATTCCAGTTATGATCTCCTGTCAGAAAAGAACAATGAATTACAAAGTGTAAATGTTAAGCTGAGTGAAGCACATAAAGAATGGGAATATCTTTACATTGAGCTTGAGACACTTCAAAGCAGAAATGCCTAGAAACCAATCCCTAATGAGAGTCTCAGTCTTTTATATGTTCTGTTGGTGATTCTTGAAACTTCTCCTTGCCAATCCGTCTGTGTATATGTGGTTTTCTGAACTTTATACCCCAGTGAAAGTAATAGGTTATATCCATCGATGCTGGCTACCCTGATACCCAGACCTCCATCAAACATTTTGCCTCCCTCTACATCAGCCCAACTTTGCCAGTCGGAATTATCTCCCCAGGCAGCAGCATAACCAGCATTTACAAAATAAACTGGTGACACTTTTTTGTTCAATATATCACCACGGATACTCATGAATACAGGTAATGTATACGTGCCATCATATTGATCAAAACCAGCCCCAATACCTGTTTTTATATATTGATTAAAACCATACCCAAAAGTTGTCTGGGCAGTCATCGAAGATGTAATACTTGCCTGACTGTTTACCCTGCCAAACAAAATACCGAATTCTGATACATTAAATATCCTTTCTTTAAATTTATTCTTCCCATTATTCTCTTTCATAATGTACATGATACTTGTAATTTGATTAAAAGGGATGACAAGAGAATCAGTATCTGAAACAAAAATTGAGAACTGTTTATCTTTATTATCTGTTATGATATATCCACTGAAATTACTCCCATTTTTTAGTGAAACAATTACATCTGTTTTACTTTCCTGGGCAATTGTAGTTACAATGTTTGATAAGATAATACCTGTCAGGAATATATATTTCATAATGTTTCGGGATGTGTTGTAATACTTAGTCTTCAACTATAATAGGCAGGGAACTCAAAAGCTCTACATTTTGAAGATCAGTATAATCATACTGGTACAGGCCATCGTCACCAATCAACATCAGATTATCCTGATAAGGTATGACATCGTAAGAATGTATTCCCTTAAAGTGTTTTATCAAATTCTTGTCAATAGTATAGAGATCCTTTACTTCAAAAAGTTTCCAGCCATGTTCACCTTCACAGATGAATAATGCCTCATTATCAATGCCAAGTCCATGAGGGTGTTGCATCGGATAGCTCTTAAGCAATTTTGGGTTATAAATATTTCTGATATCGATAACATCAAGCTGGTTTGTAAATCCCTCACATCTGGTGCCTGATCTGAGGGTTACAAATGCCACAGTATCATTGGCTACAACAGGATCACACACCCTTGCATGTTCGAAAGTAGATACCCATCTGGGAATTTGTGGATTACTAATCTCAAAAATATGCATCCCATTCATTGATCCAATGAATAGATTATCTTTGAAAGGGAAGATTGTTTCAATCCCCCATTCAAGATTAATTGATGGATACTGGACCGGATCAGTTAATACTGTAATATCAAAAACGTTCAGATTGTAACTGCCTACAGTATATAAGATATCTCCTGTAATTGTAAAACGGGCCATTGAACCTCCAATTCCAGTGCTGGAACCCGGTAAAGATTCAGCACCCGGACTCATAGAAACGGCCATGTCACTACCTCCCAGTGCCCATCCGCCACCATCACTTCTTAAAAAATCAGGCAATATGTCCCGACAATCTGAATCATCAATACCGATTTTTTCGACCTGCTCCCAAAAAACAAGAATATCTTCTTCAGCGAATCTATCATATAGGTCATCAAAAACACCCTCAAGCCTTTTTACTTCCGTGATATCCGATATATTCGATATGTCAAATGCGATAAGGTCAACATAATTATCAGCATATAATATGTTACCTTTAACTGCCATATCAAAGTTCCCGGGGATGTTAATAAACCCTATTTGATCAGGATTCCTTTTGTCATCATTGTCTACAATATGTATCCCCTTTCCCGATTCGTTTATAAACAGATACTGGTTATAAAGATAAATTTTACCGGGTGCGGATATAATCTCGGGATCAATAATATCAACCGCCATCCTTGCCTGTGGCAGGTCAACCGTCACCCGTTCATAATCTATATAATAGTAGGTAGTATTACAATCATCCTCACAACCAACAAACATCAGGGATATCAAGCTGATTAGAAATATACTGATGATAAAATGAGGTTTGACAAGTCTTTTCATAATCGAGACGTTTAAGTTTAAAGAAAAGACACTACAATTTAACTATTGGTTGGAACGGGTACAAGTTTTTTTATCATGAAGCCACTTTCCTATATCGACCACCAATAAAATTTATATATACATCCTGATATACTGGATGATTACTATCGATTCCAATCAACAACCACAATTTCCCTTCACTATTGGTCTTTGTACGGATTGGATCATCCGAATTGAATCCACGTAATACAACCGGTTCTGAACCAACTTCAGAATATACCAGTTTCCCAAGGTTAACGATATTCAGACTTCCCTCGTATTCAATCCCGATATTAATATCCAATTCTGCAACCAACAGAGTGGAATTTTCAAAAGCCGGCATTATATCAACTTTTGGTTCCTTGGTCATTGCTCCAACCTTCAGATATGAACCTGAAAGCTCGGATCCCTGATCTATCTCTTCATATGTTTCAAGGAGAATTGAACTAAGTTCCACATCAACAATTACATCATAATATGTATCTGGTTCAAAACCGCTGATTTCTCCTTTAACAAACATAAACAAGTCGTTATTCAGGTTTTTACCCCTCAGGATCAGGCTTTTGGATTCAGAATTGAATGTAACGAAATCACCTATTCTATAAGATAGTTTGAATGAATCCTCAAGACCAGCGGGATATTGGGCAAACCCAACAATCCAATCATCCACAGTTGCATCATCGAAGTTAGATAAGGAAACCAGATCATCTTCATAGGGAGCATTCACCTCAACACTGCATGACACAGCCAAACCTGATAATGTAATAATTAAATACATCCATACCTTTTTCATTTTCCCCTTTTTCTGCATTTATCCTAAAAAAAAGAAAAATATAATGCAAAGTGCCACAATAACTCCTAGCTGCAATATCAATGATTTAATGAATTTCTTTCTTGTCTTTGTCATTATATGGAATTTAAAATGAATACCAGATCCCTGTTGATATCATGAAAGAGGATGGATAACTACTAAATCTGGAAATATCTGTTGTCATGGAATTCAATGCAAACCGGTAACCTGGTTCTAAACTTATATGATATCTTTTAAATAATGTATAAGTCAATTGGGTGCTAAGTTTTCCATTCAGGTAAATATCTCTAAATGGTGTTTCTTCACTGTTATCCAACTGGATCTGATCAAATCCAACATCCTGGCTTTCAATTGTGTTCTGGAGGAATATATTTGTAGATACTCCTGTTTTCAGAAGCATATTAAACTTTCCGTTGATCAATAAATAACCCACATCCAGCGGTACGGCTAAATATTCGAACGTGTTATATACTTTATAACCCTCTGTTGAATAATTTACCTGGTTAAGATCCTGTGTTGTATATTCTAACGCATACGTATTTGGAATCCTGTTTTCATTAACTGGATCACTGAAATACGAATACGTGATTGTTGAAGCTTTGTTGTACCTGTAAGCAATGCCACTCTCCAGCATCCATTTGTGACCAAGGCGATAACCTAGATTAAAGCTATAGGCCAAGGCCTGATCTGCCTGATAATCACTCTGCTCATATCCCGCTACCTCATAATTTGAAAGTCGTTCATCAGCAATTACAGCTTCCATATCATCTGGTTGGTCAGAAGCAGGTGGACCGGCACCCATAGCCTCATCTGCCTGACCTTTCAAAAAACTTAAAGGAGAGAAATTCCTGCTACTGGCTCCATATTCAACATTGGGATTGAAAACACCAGCTGAGAAGTTTACGCCTGCCCAGAAGGCAGGTTCCTCTTCTTCTATAACTTCAGCCTCCTCCAGATAAAGATAATCCGGCATATATCTTATATATTTCCTGATGCCAGGTTCTGAAATATCCGGATTCCAAGCGATGTCAGATATTTTATTGAGCTCTTTCTGATCAGATATTTCCAACACATTTATTTCGGAAAGCTCCAGAGTATTCTCATCTTCTGCAATTTCAGCTACGAAAAGCGGTAGTGATGCATCATCAGTTACAATGTTATCTTTAAAATCCTCTTTTTCGGATTCACTATCTACAACTATTGGAGTCTTTGTATCCCGGGGAATGTTTTGAATTTCTTCAACCGGTTCAGAATCCGCTATTGAGGTCTCAGTGGATTTATTCTGTAAATTCAAGTAACCTGAATATATTCCTACACCTATAGCAAATACTACTGAGGCAGCTGCAAGGAGTTTGAAGAATAGTAAACTCTTCTTATATCCGGAAGCTTCATTATTTGCCAGCGTAGCATTGATCTGATACCATACCTGATCTGATGGCCGGACCTTTGCCACATCAAACACTTCCATCCAACTCTGTTCGAATTCCCCTCTACCTGATTTGTTCATATCTGTTATCACGGGCTTCGTTTATTTTTTTTCTTAATAACATCTTTGCTCTGGCATACTGGGATTTAGAGGTCCCTTCACTAATATTCAGATTCTCCGCAATCTCTTTATGAGAATATCCTTCCAAAGCATACATATTGAAGATTACCTGACAACCCGTTGGCAGGGTTCTGATCATCTCCAACAGTTCTTCTAGATGAAAATCAGCCAATACAACCTTTTCATCAACTGATTTCTCAGTTTGCTCAATATCCACCATGGGATACATGTACAGTTTTTTTCGCTGTGCATTCAGGGCAGTGTTTATTACAATCTTTTTAATCCATGCCCCCAGGTTCGAATCTTTTCTAAACCTGTGAATATTGTTGAACACCTTTATAAACGCTTCCTGCAGGATATCTTCAGCTTCAAGGGTTGATTTTGAATAGCGAAGGCATACCACCATCATGCCAGAAGCGTACTTATCATACAGTTCCTTCTGAGACTTGCGGTTCCCTTTCAGGCACCCCTCAACTATCCTGGTTTCCCGGTCCATTAAATTCTAACCTGGCAATCTATTTCAATTTTATATAAAAGACACAATATTTGTGCCTAAGGTTGGAATAAATTCCAATACTATTTAAAATTAAAGGAAGTCATGCAAATACCTGTGATTAACACATTAAAATCGCCTCTCATATTTCTCGTTGTTATTTATTTAGCTGGCTGTGTGCCTGTAACAAATACAGGTAGCAATACATCCCAGAGTGAAGAATTAGTCACTTTCGAGGATAAAATATATGAACCTGACATTAAAACAGTACGGTTATACGTCAATAAAGGATATAAAGGAGCAATCAATGAGCCTGCGGTAAACAATATCAGACAATTACAGCAATTTGTACTCGAGTTTGATGAATTATCTGAACAAGCCGAATACTATCAAGCGAGGATACTGCATTGCGATCGAAACTGGAATAAATCACTGCTACAATCAATTGAATATCTTGACACCTATAATGAATACGATATCACAGATTATGATTTCTCGGCAAATACAAGAATTCCATATACTCATTATACATTTTTAGTACCGAGAGTTAATATCCCGGGTAATTACCTGTTGGTTATCTACAAAAGGGATAATCCTGGTGATCTGGTGCTTACAAGGCGTTTTATGACATTTGATACACAAGTTGAGATCAGACCATCATTCACACTTTCCAGTGGGATCAATGAACGTAGGACACATCAACAAGTAGATTTTAAATTAGATTACAGTGGATTGGATATACTTAATCCACATGAAGAAGTATCCATTGTAATCCGTCAGAATAAACGGTGGGATAATACCATATCCAACCTGAAAGCATCATTTATCAGAGAAATTCAAAAAGAGTTGGATTATAGTTACTTCAACCTCGAAAATAATTTCCATGGAGGAAATGAATTTAGATTTTTTGATTTACGATCTATTAGAGCCCCGGGTCAAAACGTAGGGAAAGTGGATATAAGTAATGACCGTGTGGATGCATACATTATGGTAGACAAAGACAGGAGCTATCAGTATTATGGTCATCGTGAGGATCTAAATGGTGGATATTATATCGAAAATTTTGATACAGGAGATGACATTCTTGAATCACAATATGTTAACGTACATTTCTTTCTTGAAAGTGAGGAGGAATACGCAACGGATGTATATGTATTTGGAGAACTTTCCAACTGGTCGATCAATCCGGATAATAGATTGACCTTTGACCCTGAATTGAAAGGTTACAGGGGTGATCTTTTACTGAAACAAGGCTGGTATGATTATATCTTTCACACACCGCAAAACCCATACCTTGTTGAAGGTTCCCATTTCGAAACTGAAAATGTCTATGAAATCTTTGTTTATTACCGTTTTACGGGTGGAAAAGCTGATTTATTGGTTGGTTATAAGATTATTAACTTCGGTGGCAGATAGATGATCTACTTTTCCTGTTTTTTTACCATGAAACGATCTGCTTTATAGGGTTTCGTTCGAGAAGTCGGATCTACATTAGCAATATCAAGCATACCAAATCCTTTGTTTGTAAATGCACCCAGCCCGGAGATAAACGCAAATTTCTGAACATCTGCTGAAGCATAAAGCGTAAAAGGCAAGGTATAACCTCTAATTTCATATTTCACATCCTGATCGAACACAGGATATATCCTGGCAAATTTTTTCTGACCTTCGCGGATTTTTCTCAGGTATTCAACATCTGGAACCACCTGAAATTTGAAAAATGACTGTAGCTTTTTTGCCGTATATAATCCGGATCTTTCCATTCTAATAATGGTAGTTTCATATAAAAAATCCGAGAAATCATCGACTTCAGGAGGAATGAACTTTTTACCCTGATTATCGTGAAAATTCGGGATGATCAAAACAAGAGGAGAGATACAAATAAATTTCATCTCTTCAGTGATCTTTGGTATTTTCTCTTCTTCAACAGATTCAGGCACAAGGACCAGATTCCCAATTTCTATTTGCGGCAATTCAAATAAATTTTCAAGAAAATAATCGATAAAGCCCTGATCCATACTGGCAAATACCAAAGTTACCTTGCTGGAAAAAAAGTGTAATCCATTTCGACTGATCTTCGTCTGTCCCTTCAATCCTGAAAAATTATAATCAGCGTAATTCAGATATTTCTGGTCACCACCTTTAATTATGATGCCCTTAACCAATTGCGCAAGGATATATTGGTGATGAAAGGGGACAAAACCTCCTTTATTTTTCAGGATAAAAATTATTCGAATCCTCAATTTGTGAAATATTTATAAAAAGTATAAAAGCAATGTTGACGGTTATTCAGTGCAAATATATTCAGCTGTAATATCTTGAAAAACCTGTTTTGACAAAAAGTTAAATTTTCACTACGAAAAATCCTAATCGTAATTCAATTTAGCAAAAAAAAGACAACCATAAAATCATCGTTAATTTATTTTTATCCGGAGAAATTAAAATTTTTAGAATAATTTCATCCGAATCCACAAAAATCAATAAAATAGGTAATATGAATTTGTTAAATCATTAAACATTGAATCTGAAATAGATCACATCGCCATCTTGAACAATATATTCCTTACCTTCAATGGCGATCTTTCCAGCTTCTCTGCATCCAGCTTCTGTTTTATACTTCTGATAGTCTTCAAACTTTATTACTTCTGCACGAATAAATCCTCTTTCAAAATCAGTATGAATAATTCCTGCTGCTCTGGGAGCTTTCCGCCCTTTATGAACAGTCCAGGCTTTCGTTTCTTTATCACCTGCTGTAAAGAATGTAATGAGATTCAGAAGGCGATATGATGCATGAATCAATCTATTCAATCCAGAATCCGTCAAACCATATTCCTCAAAGAATAATTCCTGTTCATCTGGCTCAAGTTCAATAATCTGTGATTCCAGGGCAGCACAAATAGTAATTACTTCAGCCTCTTCATCCTTGGCAAGTTTCTCAAGAGCATTCACATATTCATTCCCATTAATTCCATCCTCTTCAACATTTGCGACATACATAACAGGTTTGAGAGTAAGTAATTGAAGTTCCTGAGCTATTTTATATTCAATAGTATCTTCATCTATTATAGTCCTGAGATTTGTGCCTCTTTCCAGGTGCGATCGGATCACGTTGAGGACATCCATTTCCTTTCGTGCATCTGTATCACCTGATTTGGCTATTTTCTCTCTCTTCAGGATTCTCTTTTCAACAGATTCAAGGTCCTTGAGTTGTAATTCTGCATCAATCACCTCTTTATCCTCAACAGGATTTATTCTTCCATCGACATGCACTATATTTTCATCTTGAAAACATCTGACAAGATGAATGATCGCGTCCACTTCCCTGATATTCGCCAAAAATTGATTCCCCAGGCCTTCGCCTTTACTTGCTCCCTTCACAAGGCCAGCTATGTCAACAAACTCCATCACAGTAGGTATCATTCTGGGCGTATGAACAAGATCGTTCAGGACTTTCAAACGTTCATCAGGAACAGTTATTACCCCAATATTCGGTTCTATTGTACAAAAAGGATAATTGGCAGCTTCAGCCTTCGTATTGGATAGTGCATTAAATAAAGTGGATTTACCAACATTCGGTAAGCCTACAATACCACATTTCAAGCCCATGAATTTCTGTCAGATTTTAAAAATTTGATATTCTCTGAATCCTTTTGTGATTTCAATTGCTGAAACTCTAAGGACGGTATATACAGGGATAGCAGCAATCATTCCAACAACACCTCCCAGGGTTCCTCCAACAAAAATAATTAGAAATATTTCCAAGGGATGTGCTTTTACACTTTTTGAAAAGATCAAAGGTTGAATGACCATATTATCAGTTAATTGCACAATTGCAAATACTATTACAATCTGAATCCCATTAATAAAATACTCGTTTGGAGTCGCGTTCGTTGTTGTGATCATAGTTACAATGATGCCAAACAACGCTCCCAATATAGGTCCCATATAGGGTATAAGATTGGCTACGGCAGCAAATAATGCAATGGAAGCAGCATACTTTATCCCGAGAATACTTAATCCCACAAAAGCTAGAGTAAAAATTGATAACATTTGTATCAGAAGGCCTGTCATATAATTCGACAATAACTTTTCAATTTTAGAAATGATGGTAACTACAACTTCAAAATATTTATTGGGTACGAGTTTCAATATGTTTCGCCGAATTATCCCCTGTTCATATAGAAAGAAAAAGGTTATAAAAATAACAGCGATTAACCCTATGGAGAAACTACCTGCCAGAGAAAACAGATTATTTAAAACTGTTTTCAGGTCTATCATGCCTTCAGCTTCAAAAAGGGATATTATATTACTTCTGAAACCTTCCAGTAGAAAACCTTCCGGTCGTTCAGTCAGGTTTCGTTCTATCATGAAGGACTCCAATTTTTCCAACGGTTGGGTCAACAAATGAATGATCGTATTATAATTGAAATTTGAGATGATCGCTATTTGTTCCTTTATTAAAGGGACAAAAATCAAGATGAAAAGAAATATCACACACACAAGAACAATAAAAGAAAGAAGGACTGAAATACTTCTTGGCATATTAACTCTATAAATCTGCATGCTACTGATCCTATTTGTCAAAGGTCTCAGGATTGTGGCGATTATAAGTGATATTACTACATAGAAGAAAATATTCGAGAAATACCATGCGAGGAATATAAACAGAGCAACTCCGATGGTTATATTTATTATCAGTCTACGCATTTGACAATTTCTATCCCATAAAACTAAAAAAGCCCTTGAAAGCATTCAAGGGCTTGTTGATTTATATTTCTTTTTTTGATTATTCCCACTTCAGTTCTGTATCAGTCTCTTTGGTTTCCTCATTGTTTGCGTCGAATTGTGAGAAATCAACTTCTGGCATTAATTCTGTCTTTACATGATCAATTGTACTTTTTAAAGCGTCTATGAATTTATCAAAGTCTTCTTTATACAAAAAGATCTTATGTTTTTCATAAAAATAACCATCCTCCTTATAACGTCGTTTACTTTCAGTAATGGTAAGATAGTAATCATTAGACCTGGTTGATTTTACATCAAAAAAATAAGTTCTCTTTCCAGCCCTCACCCGTTGTGAATAAATCTCAGTTTTTTCAATTTCCTTGTTCTCTTCCACAATCCTAGAATTTAGTATCCAAATAACTCTACAAAAATCAAATAAATATAGTATAATATTTTTTTATGATGCAAATGATAGCTCCTTAATATAAAGATATCTGAGAAAAAATTGGACTATTCATATTTGATGTTTATAATTTTCGCGATATTTAGCATTTTTCGGTGTTAGTTATTGAAATAATTGCAGATATACTTGGATTTTGATCTACAAAAAATACGGGAAATTAGTAAGATTGATCTGTTAGCCAAACAGATGGTAGAGGGATTTATTACAGGTCTGCATAAATCACCATATCATGGATTTTCAGTTGAATTCGCAGAACACAGGTTATATAATATTGGTGAAAGTACCAGGAATATTGACTGGAAGGTTTTTGCACGAACAGACAAGCTTTTTACAAAACGATTTGAAGAAGAAACTAATTTAAGGTGTCAACTGGTTATTGACAATTCGTCATCCATGTATTATCCAGTTGAAACAAAGGGGAAAATAACATTCAGTGTAATGGCTGCAGCTGCATTAGCATATCTGCTGCAAAGGCAAAGAGATGGAGTAGGAATAACAACCTTTTCAGATGATATTGAAATCCAGACTCAGGTAAAATCAACCAGTACTCATCTTCACAAGCTGTTTATCATACTGCAGAAATTGTTAAGCACCACCCAGTCCTCGAAGAAAACTGCAGTGGCTGAGGTTTTACATCAGATAGCAAAAAAGATCCATAAGAGAAGCCTGGTTATTATTTTCAGTGATATGTTCGATAACAAGGATAATTTCAGAGAACTTATGAGTGCTTTGCATCACCTAAAACACAATCAACATGAAGTTTTACTTTTTCACATTACAGATCCAGTAACTGAGTTTTATTTTGATTTCGAGGAAAGGCCGTACGAATTTATTGATCTGGAAACCCACGATAAACTAAGACTACATCCCTCACAGATACGTGAATCATATCAGGATGAAATTGGAAGGTACTTTCAGGAATTGAAATTTAAGTGTGGCCAATTTAAAATTGATTTTATTGAAGCAGATATCAATCAGGATTATGACAAGATATTATCCGCCTATCTTATAAAACGGTCTAAAATGAAATAAAAAAACGGATGAATATCTAACCCTGAAACCAGTTTATATATTATTATTCACCATGCAACCAGGTTTTCTTACTACCTAATTCTTCTTTCGATTCCCGATAATCAGGATCATCAACACAACAATCAACCGGACATACCGCAGCACATTGTGGTTCTTCGTGAAATCCAGTACATTCGGTACATTTCCCTGAAACAATATAATATAATTCATCAGATATCGGTTCCTGAGATTCTTTGGCATCAATTTTTGTACCGTCTTCAAGCTCTACTTCTTCCAATTTGGTTCCACCAGCCCATGTCCATTTCACCCCGCCTTCATATATCGCTGTATTTGGACACTCCGGTTCACATGCTCCACAGTTGATGCACTCATCTGTAATCATTATTGCCATAACAAAAAAATAGTTAAAATTTTGGTTAATGAAGATATACCTAAAACAAAACTAAAAACTCTAACTTAGTGTTCAAACCAGAAAAATTCTTTTTATGAAGATTGAGTCAAGAAAAGAAGGATTATTTAAGCTTGGCGATACATTAAACTCGTTTATAAAAGAGCCTGATTTCGATTTCCTGGAAAAAATCAGGCAATCAAATCAATGGTTTATCCCTGAATTTATCCTTCGATCCATAGATGGGATAAGGGGATTATTAAATACCCAGAACATTGAAAAATGGCTTTCAGATTACACAATACCAGATAAAAAAATAAGGAAGGTTGGAATCATTATGGCAGGGAACATTCCTTTAGTTGGATTTCATGATCTCCTGTCGGTTATTATTTCTGGTCACCATGCCGTGATAAAAACAAGTCACCTGGATTCTATCTTGACAAAATGGGTTGTAGAAAAACTATATGCAATCAATCCGGAATTTAAAACCATTATTTCATTCACTGACAGGATAAAATATATTGATGCTCTCATTGCCACAGGAAGTGATAACAGTGCGCGGTATTTTCAATACAATTTTAAGGCTTTACCTGCTATTATCCGTAAAAACAGGTCATCCATTGCGATTCTGAATGGAAATGAAGATGAAGGTGTAATAAATAGTATTGCAGATGATATATTTCTATACTTTGGATTAGGTTGCAGAAATGTCTCCAAATTATTTGTTCCTGAGGATTTCAATAATGATTCTATTAGTTCATCATTAAAAAGATTTGAATTTCTACAGAAACATAAGGGGTACAAAAATAATTACAATCAACAAAAAGCCATTAATTCAATATCAGATGGATCATTTCATGATGGTGGTTTCTATCTTATGAAGAAATCGACCGGATTCATTTCTCCAGTATCAGTTATTTACTATGAGGATTATGAAAACAGAGGTCAACTTGAAAATAAGATCCGAAGTATTGCAGATAAAATTCAATGTATTATTTCAACTGATTATCCGAATAGCATTTCACCGGGAGAAGCTCAATATCCTGAGTTATGGGATTACGCGGACAATGTAGATACTATGACATTTCTCACCACTTTGTGACTGCCTATCTTTGTTTGCCTCGCCAAACTTCGACCCAGCCATTGTATGTATTTCCTGAAGGAACACTCATTGTATAAAAATAGATACCATCCAGAACACCTTCCCCATCCCACAAATTATCATAATTATAATCTGATGATTCAAAGACTATACGCCCCCATCTATTACTGATGATCATCTGTGTGCCTGTTTGGGGAAGATTCCTGACATAGAAATAATCATTTACGCCATCATTATTCGGAGTAAACACGTTCGGTATAAAGATATTCAGATCAGATGATAATTCTATCTCTTTCACTATCTCGCAATCATAATTATCAGCCACAGTGATTTCATATGTCCCGGCATATAATTCTACCAGGGTATGTTCATATATATTCGGATTTTCATTTGAAGGCATTACCTGTTCCCAATCAACAAATGTTTCCTGCCCAGGGAAAAGAGGCGATATATTTTCAGCCATAACCTCATAAAGTCCTCCTCCACTAGCCTGAACTCTGATTGTTATAGATCCCGTCGGTAGATCCGGAAAGGATGGAATAGAATCTGTTACCACAAAATCAAGAATATTCACTGGTTCAGTGATCTCGAAATTCCCGGAAACCTCTATCACTGAACATCCATTATCATCCTGTGAAATCCTCACCTGGTAATTTCCAACTACAATATTGTCTGTTACGGATCCGTCGATTGTAAATCCATTTACAAAATCAGCATAAGGTCTTGTATCGGAATAAACTACATTATTGGATGGTAATGATATAAGTTCAACCCGATAAGATAAGCTGGTGTTACCTGTCAAATTAATTATTGTTACGGAGCCGGTACTTCCTTTACAGGAAATATTCTTGATGTTTGTGGTATCAAAATCAATTGAATACGGACCGCCTGAAATCAGATGATCTGTTCTTGTCTCACAGCCACCATTCACAGAGGAGAGTAAAGTGAAATACGATCCATTCTGTAATGTATCAATAGCGATAAAATTCGATGCAGATATATCATGCATTGTTACCTCACTAACATCCTGATCATACCTGCCAATACCCAACCGATATGGAGGAGGATTTACGTTGTCAGAAGGGTCAATGGATATGGTGATGGTACCATTTAGGCCTTGTCCGTTACAACTTGGGGCAATCTCTGTTATATTGGCAATTATAGCTCCTGGATCGTCAACATAAGCTGTGTTATCCAATATTGTACATAATACAGCATCCCTGATCTGGATGGTAAAAGTTCCACTTGGCAATCCATTGTATTCAGGAAGATTAGATAGATCAACTGTTTCAAATGGTTGGTTACTAAAAGAAATTTCATAAGGGGCTAGACCTCCTGTAATCGATTCGATATTGACAACACCATCATTATTATCACAAGAAGCATCAGTTATCGAAAACGACACAGTTATCTGTTCGTATTCATTTAATATGGTAACCTCTGCAGAATCATAGCATGGTGTGCTTGCATCCTCTCTTACAAGAACGCTGTATGTGCCATTTGGCGGAAGATCTGTGATTTCATTCCCTGTAACAAATGACTGCCATATCGATCCATCCACCGAATACTCATAACTTCCAGTACCCCCCGTCACATTAATAACTGCATGTCCTAAAGGTTCTCCATAGCAAGATGAATTTACAAATGAAGTCGGATCAGCAGTCGCCTGAAGTGTTGAGTTATCATCCAATATGATCCCCTGATTTCCAATCGTACAACCTGTTGTATCATCGGTGATCAGGTAATCATAGGTTCCAACTCCAAGGCCAGTAAAGATCCCAGTGTCATTGATAGTACTATCATTACTGTTTTTTATAAGTAAGTAGGTATATGCTTCGGTTCCACCATTAGTCGAAATAATAATTCCCCCATCTGAGGCATTACAACTGGGATCAGTTTTTATTGCTGAACTCGTCAGGCTATTATTTAATCCAACAACAACATTTACCAGAGTATCATAGCAGTCATACACAAAATCACGAACAACAACAGTGTACGAATTGGGTGTCAGTTCTGGAACAACAACAATACTTGTTGAAAATGCTGTTGTATCACCCTGGAAATAATACATGTAATTTCCTGAAAAGCCAGTCGGAATCACGAGCTGAATTGAACCGTCACTACCATTTGAACAGGTTGCATCCTGAGAAGATGCGGCCACAATGAAATCATTGCAATCTACTGAACAATCTCTAATGATATCCAGTTCATCAATTGAATAACATATACTGTCTACACCGGCAATTGTCCACCTGAATGTATTCTGTCCTTCACCAAGATTTCTAATCCATGTTTCATTTGAGAACTCATTATCAATTATACCGGATCCGTTGATCAATGTCCAGCTACCAGTTTCCCCTGCCGCTGGTGAATTCGCGGACAGATATACGCTGTCTGCACAAATGGTTTGATCTGATCCCGCATCTGCTGTGGTTCCGGTACCTCCAATTAATTCAATTGAATCGCTAGGGTATATAACACAGCCTGATCCCTCTGTAATTGTGTACATATATTTTCCCGCTGAAAGATCAACAAAATTGACAGAATCTCCAGTCATGGTTGTAGTATCTCCTATTGCATCAATTAACCTGAGTTGATCCGCCGGATATCTGAATACTTATTTTTCCATCATCCTGATTACACGAAGGATTCTCCTGTACGATTGATGAAACCATGCTGACATCACTTGCAATCGTTACCGCTTTGCTAATATAACAATACGGCGTAACCCCAATATCTCTGATATCTACAGTATAATCACCTTCTGATAATGTATCCAATGTTGTAGCAAAAAGAGTAAATCCATAGAAATTAACCCCGTCAATACTGAATTCATACGGACCTTTGATGCCACTCTCAACTAATACGAAGACAGCACCATCACCTATTTCCGGACAGGACGTATTTACTGATATAGCCTGTACATCAAACGGAGAACAATCTACTGGGCAATCTTCTACAACAACCGATACAGAAGCATATTCACTTATAACCAGATTTGTACAACTCTGATCAAACTGTCTAATGTAAAATGTCGTTGTATCTTCAACGGTCATATCCAACATGCCAGCATTGGGAGTAAATGCTGTTCCCAATCCTATGGCATTCGCTGGATTTGTCTCAAGTGAATCGCTATACCATCTTAAGGTATAAGATCCTGTAACCGATAATGTTGGTATCGCATCTTCAATACAGGTGTAAGCTGTATCAACTACCGGTACAGGTTTTGGAGGGATATCTCCAACTTCGATTGTGAAAGTCAATGTAGGTCCAAATCCACATTCATTCATTCGAG
>JBHOSY010000021.1:0-38386 GCA_042584165.1 Bacteroidota bacterium
GCGTTTTGGGATGTAATGCCCACTATATGTGATTTAGCAGGGTTTTCTCAGATAATCCCAGTTTCTCAACTGTATTTACTACCTGCCCTACATACAGATCCAGTCTGGTTACCATAGATGCAAAAGAAGCATGGGGTTGTTCAACTGATCCATACGGTCCCAACCGAAAGTTTGGCCCATTATCAACACCCTGGTATGGTTTTTCAGGAAACTTACCGGAATATGACTGAAATATTGAGTCATCTGGTACCAGTAATTCCGCATGCAGGATCAGATATGGAAGAAAGAGAAAGAAAGGTTGATCCTTATTACTGGTAATAAAATCCAGTGCCTTTTGATGGATTTTATCATGCGCATAGTCACCGGATTCCATTCCAATATTGGCTTCCAATATTATTTTTTCCTGATTGTGCCACAGGTGATATGGATAATAATGATGAGCAATTCGCTGACAGTTATATCCGAAGAAATCATCAAATCCATGATAATTGGGATCTCCTTCTGATCCCGGAAAACCAAGGCCCCATTTCCCAAAAGCACCTGTTTTATATCCTGCTTTCTTTAATATAGATGCAATCGTTATAGCCCCGGTATGCAGAGGCCACTGTCCTTCTGGCTTAACCTCCTTGTTTCCCCTGATAAAGGTATGACCCGTATGCATCCCGGTCATTAACGATGAACGTGATGGTGCACAAACTGTACTCCCTGCATAATGTTGCGTGAATATCATTCCCTGCGCGGCAAGATTGTCTATATTTGGTGTACGAATTTCATTCTGTCCATAACACCCTAGGTCTCCATATCCAAGATCGTCAGCAAGAATGTAGATTATATTCGGTTTTTCTGGTAATTCTTCCTCGTTTTCTGAAGTTATACAAGAAATAAATGCACTAATGATAAATATGGCGAAAAGAGTATAAGCTTTCATGGTCTAAAAAGTTAATGCCTCGAATATATTAGACAGGATTCGACTGAGAAAGCTTTTGTTTGATAATATTGACAACTGAATTGACATATTTTATGTTTATTCAAAAACATGAATCCATATCTTTACGTGAACTAAATCACTTTAACTTGGAAAAGATCTTACTATCCCTGGTATTAGCAATGTTGATTTCTGGATATTCAAAGGCCCAAACCATGGAATTCGAGGAATATGATCCTCCTTCAACACTTAATGTTCCAGAAAATCCAATTCAGAGGGCCAAATATCCTTTTATTGATGTGCATAGTCACCAGTGGAATATGCCTGAAATGGATCTTGGAGAGTTAACCACAGAAATGGATAATATGAATATGGCGGTAATGATCAACCTGAGTGGCAGAGGAAGGGGTTCTGATGAACACCTTCATAAAGCCTTGAGAAATGTTAAGGGAAACTATCCAAACCGGTTTATTATCTTCACAAATGTTGATTTTAGTAATATCGATCAGCCAGGATGGGCAGAGAATACCAGAATACAATTAGAAAAAGATGTTGAAGCGGGTGTCAGGGGATTAAAAATTTATAAGAATCTTGGAATGTACAATACTGATTCAAATGGGGATCGGATATCTATTGATGATCCAAGAATTGATCCGGTATGGGCCAAGTGCGGTGAGCTGGGAATCCCTGTTTTAATTCATGCTGCAGATCCGAAACCATTCTGGGATGAGTACGATAAGAACAATGAAAGATGGCTGGAATTAAAGTTGCGTCCCCGGAGAAAACGAAGTGATACAAACCCAGCTCCCTGGGAGGTTATTATTAAGGAGCAACATAATGTTTTCAGGAAACACCCGGGAACAACATTTATCAATGCACACTTTGGCTGGTACGCCAATGATTTAGGAAAACTGGGTGAATTAATGGAAGAATTTCCAAATATGTATGTAGAATTCGGTGCAGTTATTGCCGAGTTAGGCCGACAGCCTCGCAATGCTAAAAGATTTTTTACAAAATACCAGAACCGGATCCTTTTCGGGAAAGACTCCTACAGGCCTGAAGAGTACAATACTTATTTCCGCGTTCTGGAAACAGATGACGAATACTTCCCTTATCATAAACGTTATCATGCCTTCTGGCGGATGTATGGGATGGATCTGGATGATGAAATCCTGAAGAAAATCTATTATAAGAATGCATTGAAAGTCATTCCTGGCATTGATGCTTCTCAATTTCCTGAATAAGCGTTTTTCAGTCTTTTTAGAGCTATTGGATTATTAATCTAAATCTGCTGCAGGTAAAACAGGTATGAATCCGGCTGGAGCTCAAACAAAATGATCCCTTAGCTCATCAAGATAAAACATTCCTACTAATTTCAGCGTTAATAAAATGTGTAAATTCGTTGTAGGGTATTGGGAAAGTGCATGAAAATGAGAAGTGTATTGAAAAATATCAAGATTAGTCAGCTACTAAAAAGCTTCCTGCTACTAATATTTTTATCAGGGATTGTTGGTTGTGATAATGACAAAGAAGTTAATCCGATCCCCGAAGATATAAGGGCTGTCAATCAATTTATTCTGGAAAATATGGAGACATATTACCTCTGGACAGAATTTATCCCCCCAAATACGGATCCCGAACACGAACCTGACTCGAAGAAGTATTTTGACAAGTTACTCTACAAACTGGAAGATAGGTGGTCCTTTATTACTGATGATCATGAAGGATTAATAAATCATTATAGTGGTATTGAGGAGTCTTTTGGATATGAACTTGGACTTTTCCTGCCTGAAACAGGATCTAATCAGGTTATAGCTATTGTAGAATACATAATCCCGGAATCACCAGCTGCTGAAGCAGAAATTAAACGGGGAGATATAATTTATAGCATTAATGGTACCATGCTGACTAATGAAAATTATATTACCCTTCTATTTAATAATCCATCTTATACAATTGGTTTTGGTACAATTTCAGATAGTAAAGTCGTTGCTTCCGGAGAGACTATTGACTTGACAGCAGTAATTATACAGGAAAATCCGGTTTTCATGTATGATATCATCGAACAGGATAATCATCGGATTGGATATCTCGTATACAATCACTTTATTGCTGATTTTGAGGATGACCTTGAGGAAGCTATCACTGACCTGAATGATGCAGGTATAACGGATCTAATTCTGGATTTGAGATATAATCCGGGTGGGTCTGTAAATACAGCTATCAAACTGGCAAGTATGATAGGTCCTGCTCTGGCAGTCAATAATCAGGATATATTTGTTAAGTATATCTGGAATGCCTTCCTCGAAACATATTTTATTGAAAAGGAAGGTGAAGATTCCAACAATTTGATTTTGAAATTCGAACCTGGTAATATTAATCTTGATTTTGAAAGGTTGTTTGTGATCGTATCTGATAATTCAGCATCAGCAAGTGAATTGATAATTAATTGCCTGAATCCATATATGGATATCACCCTTATTGGTACAACCACACATGGAAAATATACCGGTTCTATCACTATCCAGGCAAAGGAACCTGAGATCAATAACTGGGCAATCCAACCAATTGTACTCAGGGTCGCCAATGTAAATGATGTAACTGATTATAAAGATGGATTCTCTCCAGATTATTACATTGAAGATGACTTATTTGCCTCTTTAGGAAGTCTGGATGAAGACATGCTTGCCCAGGCAGTTTCAGTGATCACCGGGACACCTGTAGATCAACTGGCAAGAATGGCAATTTCCGAATTCGATTTATCTGGCAAAAAACTGATGTCAGTTACTACACATCCTGTACTTGAAAAGGATGACCTGATCATAGAGATTGAAGGCAACATATTTGAATAAAGTCTTTCCCGGAAATGCTTTCAGAATTATCCATTTTGTGAAGTTATCTCAATAAGGAATCGTATCAATTTCAGCTTTTGTACCTCTGCTCGATATCTTTTAATCCACACCCTGAAAGGTGTTGTTTAAATTGGTTATGGTTTTGAGACACTATTTTCTTAATCTGCCAATGCCTTAAACTTAAACCTGTCGATGGATGATGGAGTATGTTGATCAATGAAAATCTTCTTCACTTCTTCTATTATATCCGGATGATCTGATGCAACATTGATTTCTTCAGTTATATCAGTATTTAGATCGTACAATTCAATTTCCATGTTCCCTTTCATCATATCTTTCCTGATCGCTTTCCATTTACCCATTCTTATTGCCTGTTGACCTCCATAGCTTGGAAATTCCCAATACAGGAAATCATGGATCTTCTGATTATTTTTTCCAGTTAATGCAGGCAGGAAACTGATCCCGTCAATATTATCCGGGGTTTCAATCCCTGTGATATCACACAATGTCGGAAATACATCATAAAACGCTGATATATGATCAGATTCAGTGCCTGAATTTATCATTCCCTGCCATCTGGCTATCAAAGGCACACGGATACCGCCCTCAAAAACGGTCCCTTTTATCCGGCCTCTGACATTCTGGAACGGCCCTGCACTATTGAAAAATGGTGAATCAGCACCGCCACTGAAAGTAGGACCATTATCAGAGGAGAAAAAGATAATGGTGTTATCATACACTCCTAGTTCTTTCAATTTATTTATAATTTCTCCCACCTGAAAATCAAGATAGGACACCATTGCAGCATATGTTGCATGTGGGGTTTGATTAGGGAAGTATCCTCTCTCCCCAAGATACGGTTCTTCTGGTCCAAGTATTTCTACATATTTTTCAATCCAGTCCGGAGGTGCTTGCAGTGGATTGTGTGGGATAGGCGAAGCAAAAAACAAGAAAAAAGGGTTGTCATGTGTATTATCCAGAAAATCCAGTGTTTCGTCAAGCATAAGCTCTGCTGAAAAATCATTAAGCCAGAAGTCATCATAGCTTGCTGGATCATTTGGATCTGCCAGGGAATCGATTTTTGTTCCGGGTAATACCAGCTTATTGTTTAACCATATTTTTTTATCATTTTTCCATAAATGCCTGGGGAAAAAAGTATGCGCCTGTCGCTGACAATTATATCCATAAAAGAAATCGAATCCCTGCTTGTTGGGAACTCCTTCAGTACCAGGTGCTCCCAAGCCCCACTTCCCTACACAGGCCGTCTTATAACCGGCTCCCTGGAGCAATTCGGCGACAGTTACAGTTTCCTCAGGAATAGGCCGTTGCCCTTCCAATCGAGGATCTTCTACTGCTTTAGCGAAATCCCAAACCTCTCCACGTTCTCCCCATTCATCATTTCCACGAATATATGCATGTCCCGTGTGCATTCCAGTCATCAGCACACATCTTGAAGGGGCACAGACAGGTGATCCGGAATAATGCTGAGAAAACCTGATGCCTTCCTGTGCCAGTTGGTCGATATTGGGCGTTTTTATAATCTCTTGCCCATAACAGCCCAATTCATTATATCCTAGATCATCAGCAAGTATGTAAACAATATTGGGTCTGGGATTATCAGGTTTTATGTTGCAATGAGAAAATAGAAGTAGGAACAGGAATAGAGATAAGTATTTCATGGCTTTTAAAAAAAAATACAGGAATGTAATTCTCAGATCACATGTATTATGGATGCCTAGGAGAATCACATTCCTGTAATGTGAAAAATATTAAACGTTTTCGTTAATTACATATGGTGGCCGATATTTACGAGTAAGCATTTTATCCGCTTCCGGATCATCAACAATCTTCTCGTTCTTTCCATCAAATGTAAGATCCCTGCCAATTCTGTAGGCCACATTGGCTAGCAATGGCAAATCAGATGACATTACACCTTCAGCTACATCGCAGGTAAGATCTTCTTTCTTTCTGGATCTAACTGCAGCAAGGAAGTTTTTATAATGCCCCCCTCCACCTGGAGCAGCAAGATAACCTAGCGCCGGAGCATCCTGATCATCGGGAGTAGAGCTACTTGGTCCCGGTTCATCTTTTCTACCCATATAGGTTTTCCATTCCGATCCGTTTACTTCCATCCAACCTTCAGTACCATAAAATAAATTCCCGATTTTCACATTCAGGTTATCTTCGCCAGCTGTATACAATCCCCTTGTTTCAAATTGCAGAATTTTTCCATCCGTATATTCCATCACGGCCGTCTGGGTATTGGCTGTTTCCTGATCACAATCTGTCCATTTATAATATCCACCGGATGAAGAAATTCGAACCGGGTGTTCATCCTTACCCATACCCCACCGGGCAATATCCCATTGGTGTGGTCCCTGGTTACCGATATCTCCATTACCTGTATTCCAAAACCAATGCCAGTTATAGTGGAATTTCTTTTCATTATAAGGATACATTTCAGCTGGCCCAATCCAATGGTCATAGTGAACTTCATTTGGTGGAGTACCATCCGGAGCTCTTCCAAATGAATCTCTTGGTTTGAAACATAATCCCCGTGCCATATAAACATCTCCTATACCACCATTATGTAGGAATTGCATCGCTTTTCTTACATTTTGTATGGAACGGTTCTGGAATCCAACCTGAACGATCCTGTTGTATTTTCTGGCCGCTTCAACCATCTTCTTTCCTTCCCAAACATTATGGTTGGATGGTTTTTCAACATATACATCCTTGCCTGCTTGAACTGCCCATATGGTTGCCAATGCATGCCAGTGGTTTGGTGCTGCGATAGAAACTGCATCAATTTTTTTGTCATCAAACACTTTACGCATATCGAATTCGGTGCCCGGTTTCTTACCCTGAATCTCCTCAACAGCTTTTACCCTTTCAGGCCATAGACTTTCATCAATATCGCAAATAGTCCGAACAACCACATTTTCATTCGCCGACATATTAGCCCAACGACGAAGATGACCGAATCCCTGTCCACGGGTACCAATTACGGCCACATTTATTTTATCATTTGCACCTAATATGGAACTGTAACTTTTGGCACTCATGCCTAATGAACCGGCGCCCACAGTCACACCTGTGGCACCAATTGCTGATTTTCTAATAAACTCTCTTCTGGATTTATTCATAATAAAAAAAATTGATTTTATTCAACAAAATTCTCATAAACAGGTTAGCCAGTAAATGCCTAACAAAACCTTGCTAAATTTAATCATAAAGTTTGAATTGACACAAAAATGCCAGTAAGCTTAATTATTACTTATTATTAATCGGGGTATAGTGTTTGAGGATAAGTTAGGCGTAATGCCTGAAGTTAATTTGAATTAATTAATTCCATTGTACCGCTAATATTCTGGTTGATGGCGGGAGAACCTTTATATTTAATCGTAGCTGCACCACTTACCGTAATATCCAATGTCTCAGAAGCATAAACCTCTAACTCACCTGCCCCTGATACATCAATGGTCACATTCTCTGAAAACAATCCAAAATTGGATGCATTAGCTATCCCTGAAACACTGATTTCCTGGTCATTTGATTCCCCGGTGAGTTCAATTATTGCAGTTCCGGATATTGTGATCTGCAAAGCGTCGAGAGATATATCTCCATCAGAGACAATTTCACTCGCACCGGAAATAAATATCTCGTTGATATCAGGTACAGTAATATTAATCCAGGTTTCTTCATCAACCTGAACACAAGTAATATTTCTTCTAAATCCAACTTCCAGCGTTTCTCCTTTCACTTCAATTTCCATTTCTTCATATACTTCCGGAACAGCACTTATTACCAGTTTCTGATTATTATCCTGTGCGATTCTTAAATTAAACGGCCCAGATAAAGAAACCTCACTGAAAGGATCAATACTCAATTCATAGTCATTTGCAGAGCCAGAACTATTGATACAAATATCATTGTCACTGTCACATGACACAAATTGCACCAAGAGAATAACAATAAATAGCACATTTAGCAGCTTATTCATAATATTTCCTTTCCTTTAATAACGAAAGTTTCAATTAAGGGTTACTTGAATTTAAAGCTTGTATAATCAATAATTGCATATAAAAATAAACCCCGGCTCACTCGGGAGAGGTATTGCCAGGGTTTTGTTCAACCAGCTATGTGGTCCAAATTTAATCAATCAATTTGAATAATTCGAGAAAAACTTTTTATTCTCGCATAGTAGACTAAAAGTATTTAAAGATTAATTTGTGATTAAAACTATCTGATAATAATGAAATTGATCCAATACTGTCATTTATTGCTCATAATCCTCATAAGTTGCACACCCAATCAGAAACAGGTGACAGAGGAAACCAACCAGGATATTGCTGAATATATCAAGGACAACTACATAAAGCAGGAACTTTATATTCCTATGCGAGATGGGATAAAATTATTCACTCAGATCTATTCTCCAGTGGATAACACCAGAGAATACCCTATTTTATTATTCAGAACACCTTATTCTGTGAAGCCATATGGTACGGAAAAAGAGAATTATAGTACCCGCCTGGGTCCTACTCCAAGGTATGTGGAAGAAGGCTTTATTTTTGTGAACCAGGATGTGCGTGGTAAACAAATGTCAGAGGGTGATTTCGTAAATATGACACCACATGTTCAAAATAAGAAAGACAATGAAGATGTGGATGAAAGCAGTGATACCTGGGATACCATTGATTGGCTTATTAACAACCTGGAAAATCACAACGGGAAAGTAGGCCAGTTAGGGATTTCATACCCGGGTTTTTATACTATTGCAGGTGCCATTGATACCCATCCTAACCTGGTTGCTATATCACCGCAGGCACCCGTTGCCGATTGGTTTTTTGATGATTTTCACCACCATGGAGCCTTTTTTCTCGCACATAGTTACTATTTCACATCCTGGTTCAGTCACCCACGTCATGGGCTCACTAAAACCAGGAATAAACGATTTGATTATGGTACCGAAGATGGTTACAAGTTTTATTTGGATATTGGTCCTCTTAAAAATGTTAATACAAAATATTTCGGCGATTCTCTTGATCTGTGGAATGATATGATTGAACATCCGAATTATGATGATTACTGGCAATCCAGGAATATCCTGCCTCATCTTAAGAATATAAAATCAGCTGTTCTGACTGTTGGAGGATGGTATGATGCTGAAGATCTTTATGGACCATTGAAAATCTATAGAACAGTGGAAAAGGAAAATCCAGATATCTTTAATGCCTTGGTTATGGGACCATGGGTGCATGGTGGTTGGCATTCTGGCCGATCTGATGGTACATCCCTCGGAGACATTTGGTTTGGGGAAGGGATCTCTGCCTTTTTCCAGAATGAGCTAGAATTCTCGTTTTTTATGCATTATCTGAAAGGGATTGAAAATCCTGGCCTTTCTGAAGCACACATATTTGAAACTGGTACTAATCAATGGCGGGAATTTGATAATTGGCCACCTGAAAATTTATCTATTAAAAGATTATTCTTCCATAAAAACCAGGGATTAAGTTTCTCCAGGCCAATTACTGCCGAAGGATATGATGAGTTTATCAGTGATCCAAATAAACCTGTCCCATTTACAGAAAAAATTACCCCTGGCATGATACAGAATTATATGGCCGATGACCAGCGGTTTGCTGCCCGACGTCCAGATGTATTGGTTTATCAGACTGAAATTCTGGATAAACCGATTACAATTGCTGGCCCGCTTCAAGCAGATCTAAAAGTTTCAGTATCAGGTACCGCAGCTGACTGGGTAGTAAAACTGATTGATGTATATCCATCAGATCATCCTGGATATCCTCATAATGAAGGCAAATTTATGGGTGATTATCAACAGATGGTAAGAAGTGAGTCTATCCGTGGTCGGTATCGAAATAGTTACTCAACACCAGAACCTTTCATTCCGGAGGAACTCACTACTATTGAACTGGAACTGCAGGATGTGCTTCATACATTTAAAAAAGGGCATCGAATAATGATCCAGATCCAGAGTACGTGGTTTCCACTAATTGATCGGAATCCACAGAAGTATATGGATAATATTTTCCTGGCAGATGAAGATGATTTCATTAAAGCTCGACACCGCATTTATAGAGACAGTGATAATGCTTCATTTGTGGAAGTGGGGATACTGAAATAGCCTTTCCCCAGATTGTTTTATTGATATTCAATAAAACAATAAACAGAATACTGAAAATTATTGTAGAAAATCCAGGAGTCAAGTAATTTGCATTCTTCAATATTCGATTGAAGAGAGGTTTTGATAATTGTATAATTAAAATATAATAACATGGCAGCCTTTACATTAAGCACCATCTATTTATATCCCATTAAATCGTTGGTAGGGATTGAACTTCAATCAGCAAGTGTATTTGACAGGGGTATTGAAAATGACCGCAGGTGGATGCTAGTAAATGAACATGGAGAGTACCAGTCATTAAAAAAAGTTGCTGAACTTGCAAAATTTCAGATCAGACTGAAGGATGATAATATGGAAATATCTCATCCTGAATCTCTGGATAGCATTAAAGTACCATTTGAGGTAAACCAGGGGAAAGAATTGGTAGTAAAGATCATGGATGATCACTGTAAAGCCATCATTGGGTCAAATAGCTTTGATGATTGGTTTTCTGAATTACTTGACCGAGAGACACACCTTGTATATATGCCAGAAGAAACAAACCGTATGGTGAATCCGAAATATGCTATAAATGACGAAAAAATAAGTTTTGCCAATAACTATCCATTGATGATGATCGGTCAGGCCGCGCTCGATGATCTGAACTCAAAACTGGAAGTACCTGCTAAGATGGAAAGGTTCAGACCTAATCTGGTGTTTAGCGGAGGAAGCCCATTTGAAGAAGATACATTCCTTGACTTTGATATCGGTGAGTGTAATTTCAGGGCAGTAAAACCGTGCCCAAGATGTGTGGTTATAAATGTTGAACCAGGGACCGGGCAAAAAGGCTTAGATCCACTAAAGACACTGGCTACATATCGTTCAGAAGGCAATGATGTAAATATGGGACAAAATCTCCTTTGTCTTCGTGGAGGGATTATTGAAATTGGTCAGGAATTAATTATAAATAGTTGTAAGAATCAGGACGAGATATAAGAGTTACATTTCTGCTATATTTGCTTGATAATATATTCAAATCCTTATGGCATATTTTTATCTAAAAGCATTACACATTGTATTTATAGTCACCTGGTTTGCAGGGCTGTTTTATCTTGTGCGCATTTTTATATATCATATTGAAGCCAGGGAAAAGAATGAAGAAGAAAGAGAAATCCTTACCAGGCAATATAAAATCATGGCCAGGAGGTTATTGCATATTATTGCATGGCCTTCAGCGGTCCTCACACTAATCCTGGGTATCACATTATTTATCGTTCAGCGTTATTATCTGAACCTTGCAGGCTGGATGCATTTGAAATTCACATTATTGGTCCTTTTATATATTTATCACTTTTATTGTCACAGCATTTATAAAAAACTGAGAAATAATTTAGGTGTTTATTCAACAAGGTATCTGCGTATTCTGAATGAAATAGCTACCATCCTGCTTTTTACCATCGTGATCATTGCTGTCCTGAAAAGTGCAGTTGATATACAACGTGAGCTTATATGGATTTCAGGACTTATCCTATTTCTATATGGAGGGATCAGACTTTACAGCAGGTTACGGGGTAAGTATGGCGATGAAAATGTGTAGATAGGTTGCTTATCATGAAATCAAAATATCTCCTGGTTATAATACTCTTCCTGGCTATGACAAGTTGCCAGAAAAAAGATAATAAACTACCTGTTCTTGGCCGCAAAGAAATTATTCCAAAAACTGAAAATGGAAACTTAACTTATGATACTGTTTATCATACGATTCCGGACTTTGTCTTTATCGATCAGGATTCTAATATTATAACCAATACCACGTTTAAAGATAAAATTTATATAGCAGATTTTTTCTTTACTACATGTCCTACAATTTGTCCGGTCATGAAGGCACAAATGTTACGTATATACGATAGGTTTATCGATGAAGATCGGTTGTTGATCCTATCCCACACCATCGATCCTGACTATGATGATGTAGGTGTTCTCCATGAGTTTTCAAACAGACTTGGAGCTATGAGCAGCAAATGGCATTTTGTGACAGGAGAAAAGGAGGCAATCTATGAGATCGGTCAAAACAGCTACATGATCACGGCCATGGAAGATGAGAATGAGCCTGGAGGATATATACACAGTGGAGCATTTATCCTTGTAGATAAATATAGAAGGATCCGCGGTATGTATGATGGAACAGATGCAAATCAGGTTGACAGGATGATCAATGATATCTCAAAACTCCTGCTCGAATATGAATAAACCCGTTTGGCTAATTTATCTGTTATCTCTTTTGTTAATTATTTCGTGTGGAACACCTTCTGGAAATGATGATGGGGCGAAATTGGATAGACGAGAAAGAATTAAGCTAAAACAGTATATTAATGAAGGCAAAAAACTTTATAGAGTACATTGTGCCAATTGCCATCAGGAAGATGGATCTGGCCTGGCAAGACTTTATCCTCCGCTGAAAAATTCAGATTATCTGAATGCTGGTGTGGATCGCATTATCTGTCAGATAAAGAATGGAGCAGAAGGAGAAATGGTAGTGAATGGTATCACATTCAATATGCCAATGCCTGAAAAGCCTGATCTGACTCACCTTGAAATTGCTGAGGTCTCAACTTATATATTCAATGAATGGGGAAAACACAAAGGATTGATATCTACTGAAAGAGTTGCAGAAACTCTAAAAACGTGTGATTCAGAACCTTGATTAACAATATCGGAAGCTGTAAAAAATATGGCTGGATATAGTAGAGACAAAACACAGACTTTTACTTTCAAAATAACATGTTTCAAGGTTTTTAAATCGATAAATTTTAACAGATTTTATTCGAATATGCTTTATTATACTCATGCTAGGTTGAGTGCTTTTTAATATTTCGTAACCCAGGAAAATTGACCCTAATCATACTTATCCTCTTTACTTTTATGTACCTATGCAACCTGTTTTAATTAGTTATTTTATATAGCGATCGTGAGTTTAAAACAATTGGATTTAGTCCTTTTTTCAACGTGAAAAAAAGACTAAATTACCTGAAACTGGAAAACTCTATTTTTTGTTGGGAACACGTTAAACAAACCAATTACAATGACAAATCAGGAAAAAATTAAGGAACTGATTGACAAACGCAATGAAGCACGTCTTGGTGGTGGTGAGGATCGAATTGAAAGCCAGCATCAGAAAGGAAAACTGACAGCAAGAGAAAGGATGCACTTATTACTTGATGAAGGTAGCTTTGAGGAATACGATATGTTTGTAACTCATAGAACGAAATCTTTTGGCATGTGGGACCAAAAGTACCTTTCGGATGCAGTTGTAACAGGACATGGGACCGTGGATGGCCGAATCGTTTATGTATTCGCGCAGGATTTTACTGTTTTTGGTGGATCACTTTCAGAGATGTTTGCCATGAAGATTTGTAAAATCATGGATCAGGCAATGAAAGTCGGGGCTCCGATCATAGGATTAAATGACAGTGGAGGAGCACGAATCCAGGAGGGTGTACGAAGTCTTGCAGGCTATGCTGAAATATTTCAACGAAACATTATGGCATCGGGTGTTGTGCCTCAGATCTCAGCCATATTCGGTCCATGTGCAGGTGGCGCAGTATATTCTCCTGCATTAACCGATTTCATAATTATGAGTGAGAAAAACAGTTATATGTTTGTAACAGGTCCGAGGGTAGTGAAAACTGTAACTGGAGAAGATATCTCGGTAGATAATCTTGGTGGGGCTAAAGTACATGCTACCAAATCCGGAATTGCCCATTTCTTAATTGAGGATGAAGAAGAGGGTATCCTTTTAATCAGGAAGATGCTATCTTACCTGCCATCAAATAATCTTGAAGAACCGCCAATAATTGAAAACAAAGATCCAATAGATCGTCTGAATGATGAACTGAATGAGATCATACCGGAGGATGCCAACAAGCCTTATGATATGCTTGATATAATCCACACCATAACCGATGATCACGAATTCCTTGAAGTACACCGAAACTACGCCCGAAACATAATTATCGGTTTCGCCAGGTTTGGTGGTATATCTGTTGGTTTAGTTGCCAATCAACCAAATTATCTCGCTGGTGTTCTTGATATTGACTCATCCAGAAAAGCAGCACGTTTTGTTCGGTTTTGTGATGCATTCAACATACCAATTGTTACATTGGTAGATGTTCCGGGATTCCTTCCTGGAAGTGCTCAGGAATATGGAGGAATCATAATTCATGGAGCAAAACTTCTTTATGCGTATGGTGAAGCAACAGTTCCAAAAGTTACAGTAACGTTAAGAAAGTCATATGGTGGAGCCCATGATGTGATGAGTTGTAAACAATTACGGGGTGATCTGAATTATGCCTGGCCATCTGCTGAAATCGCGGTGATGGGTGCCAAGGGGGCAGTGGAAGTTCTTGAAGGTAAGAAATTGAGGGAGATCGAAGATGAAGAAGAACGCGCCAAATATATACAGGCAAAGGAAGAGGAGTATCTTGAAAACTTTGCCAATCCTTATCAGGCAGCCAAATATGGATTCATTGACGACGTGATTGAACCACGAAATACAAGATTCAGACTCATCCGTGGATTGAAGACGCTTTCTACTAAGAAAGATTTTAATCCTCCTAAAAAACATTCAAATCTTCCATTATAAAACGGGACATGATGTATCTATTTAATTATATAAACTGGGATTTAATCAAAGGTGAAGGATTAACCATCACGTTTATTGGTTATATAATAGTTTTTGCTGCCTTGGTTTTGTTATATGCAGTTTTTAATAATCTACCAAAGTTACTGCATATTCAAACCAGGAGAGAGTTAAAGCGAAAAGGTAAAAAGCATGATTTTAGCTCTCAAGAGATAGAAATTCCAGGTGAAGTTAATGCTGCGATTGGTGCTGCAGTGTTTGCTATTTTCAATGAGATGCATGATGAAGAAGATACCGTGATTACCATAAAGAGAATCTCTAAAAACTATAGCCCATGGAGTTCCAAGATCTATGGCGTAACAAGAGGATTAAACCGAAGATTTTAAGATGAAGACATATAATTTTACAATCAGGGGTAATAAATATTCGGTGAACATACATTCATTCGAAGAAAATATTATTGAACTTGAAGTCAATGGCACCCCATATTCAGTAGAGCTCGAACAGAAAGTAAAAACTGTAAAGACGCCAAAATTAGTAAGACCAGAAAAGATCAAAACTGAAGACAAGAAAATACAGGACACCAGTGATACGAGTAAGGTCATGGCCCCACTGCCTGGCACAATTCTTAAGTTTACCAAGAAAGAAGGCGATGCTGTTAAGAAGGGTGATGTTGTACTGATCATGGAGGCCATGAAAATGGAGAATAATATTCTGGCTGAAGTAGATGGTACAATCAAATCCGTTAAAGTATCAGAAGGAGAGACTGTCTTGCAGGGCGATGTATTATTTGAAATTGAGTGACACTTATGAAAAGAATAATTATCGTATCTGGCATAATAGCTATCGTCTCAGTACTCAGGTTTGCTTTTGCAGAGTCAGGACTTTTTTCTACACCTCTGCTTGATAAAAGTGGTGAAAATACCGAAATACTAAAAAATAAGACCGTCCAAGATCCCATACCTGAGGAGAATGAATTGGGAGCTTGGGGTGGTATAAAGAATTTCTGGAATTATACTGGTTTTACAAATGTTACACTAGGGCACATCGCAATGATTATCGTGGGTTTATTCTTTATATTCCTGGCGATAAAATATGACTATGAACCACTTTTACTGATCCCGATTGGAACAGGAATTTTGATCGGAAATATTCCCTTTGTTGCAGGATTTCAAATTGGCATTTATGAGGATGGCAGTGTTCTGAATTATCTCTACTATGGTGTATTAAAGGGAGTATATCCTCCATTGATCTTTCTGGGTATCGGGGCAATGACGGATTTCTCATCCCTGATATCAAATCCTCGTTTAATGCTTCTTGGCGCAGCCGCTCAAATTGGAATATTCCTAACATTCCTTGGCGCCTTACTTCTGGGTTTTTCACCACCTGAAGCCGGTGCAATTGGTATTATTGGAGGGGCTGATGGTCCGACAGCTATATTTATATCATCAAGACTGGCGAATGGAGTTAATTTACTTCCTGATGGAACAACAGTTCGTAATTTGATAGGGCCAATTGCCATTGCAGCATATTCATATATGGCATTGGTTCCAGTAATTCAACCACCAATAATGAAACTATTAACCAATAAAAAGGAAAGAAAGATCAGAATGAAACCACCAAGGGCAGTATCAAAAACAGAAAAGATACTTTTCCCGATTGTCGGCCTTCTCTTAACAAGTTTTATTTCGCCAAGTGCACTCCCATTACTGGGTATGCTTTTCTTTGGTAACCTCCTTAAAGAATCCGGCAGAACTAACAGGCTGGCTGAAACAGCAAGAACCTCCATGATCGATATTGTAACGATACTTCTGGGAATAACGGTAGGAGCATCTACCCAGGCAGACGTCTTCCTGACTCCTGAATCCTTATTGATCTTTGGTTTGGGAGCCCTGTCCTTCATGATCGCCACTGCCGGTGGTGTTATGTTTGCAAAAATTATGAATCTCTTTCTCAGGGAGGGTGATAAGATAAATCCTTTGATTGGTGCATCAGGAGTATCAGCAGTACCTGACAGTGCACGTGTTGTTCAAAATGAAGGTTTAAAAGCTGACTCAACCAATCACTTGCTTATGCATGCCATGGCTCCGAATGTATCCGGAGTGATTGGTTCAGCTGTCGCTGCCGGTATTTTATTGAGTTTCTTATTATAAAGAATTTGAGGAAATACAAATATCCAGATACTTGTTAAATCTCTAATGCCGGAGGAACATCATCAATTTGTTCAGCCTTCCCTGCTTTATAATCCATTATCCAAAAAAGGTGTTGAAGCCCGTTAGTCAAACAGAGGTATTCAGGTTTAAGGGATTTGCCATATATCCCAGCTTGTTCAAGGCTTTTCTTGTTGATTTTCTTATCCGGAGCTTTGCATTCTACAATCATGAAAACACCTCCCTTCCTGTTATAAACAATAATATCTGATCTTTTTAATCTATTATTGTAATTCAATCCACTTTCTACCTTTATTAATGCTTTTGGGTAATCATTATACCTGATTAAGAAATGAAGGAAGTGTTGACGCACCCATTCTTCAGGAGTAAGTAGGACATACTTTTTTCGCAATAGATCAAATATCCTAACTTTGTCATCAATTGATTTGACTTTCACTTCATATGGAGGGAGGTTAAGTTTTTTCATACTATAATGCATGATCGTAAATGGAAACTAAACAAGAAATCGTAAAGGACTGGTTACCCCGCTACACCGGGACACCACTTGATCATTTTGGAAAATACATCTTACTAACTAATTTTTCCAACTATCTACAACTATTTGGTGAGAAATACAACTGTGAAATTTTGGGACTGGACAAGCCCATGCAAACTGCTACAGCAAATGATATCACAATTGTCAATTTCGGAATGGGAAGTGCCATGGCTGCCACAGTAATGGATCTATTACCAGCCATCAGTCCTAAAGCAGCATTGTTTCTTGGAAAATGCGGAGGATTAAAGAAAAAAACAAAAATCGGGGATCTGATCCTTCCAATTGCTGCAATTCGTGGTGAAGGAACCAGTAATGACTATCTTCCCCTGGAAATTCCTGCCCTTCCATCTTTTCAACTTCAAAGAGCCGTTTCTTCTATGATAAAACAAAGAGAACTGGATTACTGGACAGGTACAATTTATACCTCAAACAGGCGAGTCTGGGAACATGATGAAGATTTTAAAGCTTACCTAAGAAAAATTCGCGCTATGGGTATTGATATGGAAACAGCCACGTTATTCACAGTAGGTTTTATAAATAAGATCCCAAGAGGAGCCCTTTTATTGGTTTCTGATAGCCCCATGATACCAGAAGGTATAAAAACAGAGACAAAAGACGAGCATGTAACGAAAAAATTTGCTAAACTTCACCTCGAAATCGGAATTGACTCGTTAATGGAACTTATTAACAGTGGTGATTCTGTGAAACATCTTAAGTTTGAATAGCCTGATTTTTTTTACCTCTCTGGATATCAAGATTGTTCAAGAGTATTATCCATACCTTGTCCTGATCATCATCTTTATTCTGTTCTTCCTGATATATAAGGAGATTCTCAGACCAGGTGTGAGCTTTCTACTTGCAATACTTATTTTTACTATAGTCGGGATTCTCGAAGCTGATGAGGTTCTCTCCGGATTATCAAATCAAGCTATTGCCAGTATAATTTTGCTGATATTGATAACCGGTGGCTTGAGGAAGAATTTCAGACTGGAGTATTTATTTGATAGAATTTTCAGAAAGGCCCAGACATACCGCGGTTTCCTTTTACGCATGATGTCTCAGGTAGCTATACTGTCTTCAGGTATCAATAACACACCGGTTGTAGCACTCATGACCCCATATGTATTTGACTGGGGCAAAAAGCATAATATCGCACCTTCAAAACTATTGATCCCGTTATCATTTGCAACCATAATGGGAGGAATGATAACTATAATTGGCACATCTACAACCCTGGTGTTGAATGGTTTTTTGTATGATTTCAATCTCACTCCCATAAATCCATTGGATCTATTCATAATTGGTACTATAGTCACAATAATTGGAATAGTATTCATCGTCTTTTTTGGTAATAAACTATTGCCGGACCATAAAGATACCATGCAGAATTTCGCCAATAATCAGCGTGAGTATCTTGTAGAAACTCGGTTATCAGGAAAATCGAAGCTTATCGGTCAATCTGTCAAAGGAGCGGGGCTCAGGAATCTGGAGGGAGTTTACCTGGTGGAAATACATCGGGGTAATAATTATTTTTCTCCGGTACCTCCTTATGAAATCCTTCAGAGGAATGATACATTGATCTTTGCAGGAGATACGGATAACATCATGGACCTTGTAAGGTCCAACAAGGGATTGTCTTTGCCAAAGGATGCTCATGATTACAACAAAGATCAAAATGAAGTTATTGAAGCAGTAGTTGGGGGTAATTCATACCTGATTGGCAGGACAGTAAAAGAAGCTGAATTCCGGAATAGATATGACGCTGCCATCATTGCGATTCATAGAAGTGGAGAGCGTATCAGTGGCAAAATTGGAGAAATCGAAATAGAAGCCGGTGACGTCCTTCTCGTATATTCAGGACCGGATTTTCAGAACAGAGTTGATTTATATCGGGATATGTTCATAATTTCCAAAATCCGACAAATTGCTGATCCGGGAAGAAAGAAAACGTATGCATTGATCCTTATTATTATAGGGGCACTTGTTCTTCTGATTACCAAAGGCCTGACATTGTTTCCATCACTTCTGATAATATTCAGTATCATGGTAGGATTTGGATTAATAACTCTCCAGGATGTACGGAGGGAACTGGATTTTAACATGATAGGAATCCTGGTCTTTTCACTGGCCATTGGTCAAGCTATGATTAAGACAGGGGCCGGTACAATGGTTGCCACATGGTTCATTGATGTCTTGCATCCTTATGGAACACTAGCAATACTTGCGGGTTTAATGATCATCACAAACATCATAACCTCCTTAATTGGAAATATTGGAGCAGTCTCAATCTCTTTCCCTCTCGCCCTGGGTATAAGTTTAACCCTTGGAGTGGATGGCGCTCCATTCTTCCTTGCAGTTGCGTATGCAGCTGCCGGGGCATTCGTTACCCCCATCAGTTATCAGACAAATCTGATAATCTATGGTCCTGGAGGGTACAAGTTCAAAGATTTTTTGCGAATAGGTGGTCCGGTTGTACTGATATATCTCACTGTAACATTTTTATTAATTGTTACCATTTACAAGGACTATCTTATCAATTAACCTCTAATGACATTCTGCTCATTTAAGGATTTACTTAGTGTTAACTCAATTGATTCATCAAGTTTTTTACTTTATCGAAAAGACCATAATCAATCCTCGATAATACCAGGAACTTGATCCAGGGTAGTTTTGGATCATAATTCTCACCTCATTTCAAATAAGAAAACCATACATTATGAATTGTTTTGAGATATTTACATTGTAGTATTCAACAAAAAAAGCCTTCCCTGCAATGAGAAGGCTTATTATAAAATTAGTATGAACTATTTAATTTGCCGCTTTTTTTCTTGCTGCATAAAGGATCTTCCTGGCATTAACTTCTCGAAGTTCCTGCTGTACATCCACTACAATACCCATCTTTACATCGCTGTCTATTTTCAGTGATACAGTCAACTGATCCCTTTCTACTTCCGTTAATTTGTCTTTTTCCTGTTGTACAAACCTGGGAATATCTGAAACGTCCTGTAATGCATCATTAAACTGAATCCTTGGCTCTTTACCAAAAATATCTGTTTTTTTGGGCTTGCCAACATAAATATAACTTACCAGGGATTTCCTCTCCAGTTTATTCAATTCCCTTGCCTGAGGAACATTTTGCTGCACCAGAATATCTGTTTCTCTAAGCACTGTTGTAACCATGAAAAAGAATAACAACATGAAAATGATATCAGGTAATGCCGCTGTAGGAATTTCCTGGCTTGTTTGTGTTTTCTTCTTAAATTTTGACATCTTAGTTTCCTCCTATCTTTGAAGGTTCAGCAATCGATACGTTTCTTGGTATCCCTTCCCTGGCACGTGAATACGTCTCTTTCTGAGCAGGGTCTTTTTTATCAAGATTGCGGAAATCTTCGGAAGTTATACCGACTCTCTCTGCATAGATCTCATCATACGCTCCCATTACCTCATCAAGAATAGCAAGATAAATATCATAGCTGGTACCGCGGTCAGTCTTGTATGATACAACTGCCTCAGTTGGGCTATCGGATGAATCTGGCCTTCTACCAGCGGATAAAATAAAGCTCTGCTGTTCAACAGACAATGTTGGTATAAGATCCGAGTTTTCAGGGCTAACCTGACCAAAATTCAAGACAAAATCTTTTACCATTCCTCTTATTTGTGGAATATCAGTCAATGGTTCATCCTCAACCAGAATTCTATCACTTGAGTTAACCAGGATCTTGAATATGTTTCTCTGGTTCTTTGTAATATCCGGAGGGGGTTGATTCTCATCAAGCTTTGGAGGCAATTGTAGCATAATACCCTTATCAGTGGCAATTGTTGTTGTCACGAGGAAGAATATTAAAAGCAGGAAAGCAATGTCAGCCATTGGGGCCGAATTAACTTCTCCCATTTTCCTTTTACTCCTTGCCATCAGCTCACAAGTTTATAAATTTCCGAGAATACTATACCCAGAACAGAAAGTCCCACTAAAATGTACATTGAAATTATTGATGCACCAACCATTTTGGACATGGCCGCATCTACACCAAACTTCATGTACACCGAAGTTACATCTCCCTGCGATATGACATATGCAATACCGTAAATTATCAGCAGGAATACAATACCTATTACTCCCTTCAAGAGCGATTTTGGATCACCCAGGGAATTTACAAGTGGCATTACTATTGCAGCAATAACTGCAACCCCCATAAGGGCATATGCCACATATATCATTATATCAACAATATTACCTTCTTCCATTCTGAGTTGAATTATTTATTCTGTGAAAGGTTATGCCTTACGAGGATATCAACAAATGAGATCGAAGCATCCTCCATCTGGTTAACCAATGAATCAATTTTTGAAACCAGATAATTGTAAAACAACTGAAGAATAACTGCAACGATAAGACCACCAACGGTTGTCAACAAAGCAACTTTAATACCTCCGGCAACCAAGGATGGAGAAATATCACCGGCAGCTTCAATTGCATCAAATGCACCAATCATACCAATTACAGTTCCCATGAAACCAAGCATTGGAGCAATAGAAATGAACAGGGAGATCCATACCAGCCCTCTTTCAAGACGACCCATCTCAACAGATCCATAGGAAATAATTGATTTCTCAACCATTTCAATTCCTTCCGTAACCCTCATTAATCCCTGAGTGAATATTGAGGCTACAGGTCCTCTAGTCTTTTTACATACTTCCTTTGCGGCTTCGATTCCACCATCATTTAATGCACTCTCAACATTTGACAGAAGTTTCTTTGTGTTGGTGGTGGATAGGTTCAATGTTATTATCCTCTCGATAGCAACTGCCAAACCGAGGATCAAACAGATAAGAACCAACGACATAAACTGCCATCCACCTTCAATAAATTTTTCTTTGATTGCCTGATGAAAACCCTGTTCTTCAGTAAAGGATTCTTCAACCGTAGTGGTTTCCTCAGCTGGAGCTACTTCCGGAGCAACCTCTTGAGCGACGGTATCTTCAGCCGCAGCCTCAGTTCCTTCCTCAGTTTGATCTTGAGCTAAAAGATTAGGGGATGTCCCAAAAGTTAAAGCCCCAAAAAGCATCAAATAAGCAAATAACTTTTTCATAGTTCAGTACTTTGAATTCTAATTTTATTAAATAATTATAAATATTTCCTTGTATAAATCCAATTTTAAGCGGAGAGGATGGGATTCGAACCCATGGTACCCTTGTGAGGCACACTCACTTTCCAGGCGAGCACCTTCGACCACTCGGTCACCTCTCCGAAAAAATACCTTAGCGGCACAAAGAAATTAATAAAAAACGCCTTTTGCAAATTTTAAATTGGTTTTTTAAAGCTTAATCAGGGTCATTCATTTCGCCACAAATCGGCTTTTTAAGCCTTTCCTTGATAGTTTCTAATGAGCTTTCCTGAGCTAATAAAAACATCATTTTTGTGATTGCAGCTTCAGTTGTGATATTGGATCCCCCCACAACTCCGATATCTTCCAATTGCTGTGAAGTCGCATACCTCCCCTGGATGACTTTACCTCCAAGGCATTGAGTAACATTGAATATAAGTATACCCCGTTTTATGGCAGATTTGAGCAGATCGACAAACCAACTATCAGTTGGTGCATTCCCGGATCCATAGGTCTCTAACACTACTCCTTTCAATCCCTCAGTATTCAGGATGCTGTTTACTACATTCTGGGTAATGGATGGAAATATTTTCAGTATGGCAACGTTTGGATCCAGCTGATTATGAAATTGCAGTTCCATTTCTTTTTCTCTATGCATGATTGCCGGATTATCAAATTCAATATTAATTCCAATCTTTGCCAGTAATGGATAACCTTCCGATTCAAATGCCCCAAAATGATTGCTTCTAATCTTACGAGCCCGGTTGCCTCTAAGCAAAAGGTAATCAAAATATATACAAACCTCAGGAGCTATTGGCCTGCCTCTTTTCTTCATCGAAGCAATTTCTATAGCTGTTATGAGGTTAGGTCTCGCATCTGATCGGATCGCACTGATTGGTAATTGGGCACCAGTAAATACAACAGGTTTATTCAAACCTTCCAAAATAAAGCTTAAAGCGCTGGCTGAATATGCCATGGTATCAGTCCCCTGTAAAACTACAAATCCATCATGATGATGATAGTTTTCATGGATTATATATCCCAAATCCAGCCAGTTTTGATAATTGATATTGGAGGAATCAATGGGAGTAGGAAAAGATATTACTGTCAGGTTCACATCCAGGGCGCGCAGTGAAGGTAACTGTTGCATTATCTGGTTGAACTTTAGGGCTACTAAAGTACCTGTTTCATTTCTAACCATACCGATTGTCCCACCAGTGTAGATAATCAATACTGATGCTTTGGTCTTTTTAGCGCCGGTTTTAATGTTTATGATCCTGTACTTTAATTCCATTCCTTAAATAATTCGAAAGCGTTTTTTGTAGTAATATCTATCAATTTCTCAATCTCCACTTCCTTAATATCAGCAATTTTTTGAGCGATATACTTCAAATAAGACGGTTCATTTCTTTTACCTCTCTCAGGTTCTGGTGCCAGATAAGGACTATCAGTTTCTAAGACGATATGTTCGAGGTCAATTTTTTCGATAACTTCGTTAAGCTGTGAATTTTTGAATGTCACTACACCTCCGATTCCCAGTTTAAATCCGAATGAAATAATTTCCATGGCTTGCTCATAAGTGCCTGTAAAACAATGGAAAATCCCAGCCAGGCTCCCATTAGTCTCAGTTGATACCAGATTAATGGTTTCCTGTATTGAATCTCTACAATGAAGTATTATAGGTATATTATATTTCCTGGCAAATCCTAACTGAATTTTTAGAGCCTCGATCTGTTGATAATAAAATTTTTTATCCCAATAAAGATCAATACCGGTTTCACCAATTCCTGCAAATGCTCTTTTGCTTAACCAGGATTCAACTATAGATAACTCCTTTTCAAAATCTTCCTTAACTGAACAAGGATGTAGTCCCATCATTGGAATACACAGATCACCATAATTTTCTTCAAGGGAGAGCATCCTTTCAATAGATGTATGGTCGATATTTGGCAAAAAGATCTTATGAATCCCTGATAACGTACTTCGTTCTACTATTTCATCAATATCCTGATCGAATTGTGCCAGGTAGATATGAGCATGGGTGTCAATTAGCATCCTTCTTTAATAACATACTCTTCAAGACAGCGAAAGTGGAAATCCCGGGTTTCTAAAAAATCCAGCAGCCTTTCCAGAACAAATTTAATTTTATTTTTCGTTTTTAAACTGTCATGGAAAACAATCACCGAACCAGGCCTGGTATATTTTTTTGTTTTTTCAAGACATTCCTCCGGTGTTTGCTTGAGATCAAAATCCATGCTTAGTAAATCCCACATAATGATTCTGTAATCACGCTGTAATTCCCGAACCTGGCTTAGTTTTATTTTGCCATAAGGAGGTCTGAAATACTTTTTTCCAGGGAAATAACCGTTTTCTTTGAATACTTTTTCACAAAATGATATACTTTGGAAGTAATCGCCATTACGTGTCTTCCATCCATTCAAATGGTCATATGTATGATTCCCAATTGTGTGTCCCTGTTTAAGGATACATTGAAATATTTGAGTATTGGTTTCGACGTTCTGACCCACACAGAAAAAAGTCGCTTTTGCTTTATATTTCTCCAATATATCCAAGACGTATTCTGTTACACCAGGGATAGGGCCATCATCAAACGTAAGGTATATTTCCCTACTATTGTTTTTTAAATCCCAGATCAGATTTGGAAATAGTGTTTTTAAGATTGAGGGAGTTCTATAAAGTTTCACTTCTCTGTAATAAGATTTACCCGGCAAGAGAAAATTGTAATGTCATCTATATAATTCTCAATGCCTTTGAAATCATCAAGTGCGTGGATAATCGTGTCATGGATTGTTTTAAGTTCACAGTCAACCAGATCTTTCAACTCATCTTTAAGTTTATCAGTTCCAAATTCTTCATCGTCAGAATTTCTGGTCTCAATTAATCCATCTGTATAGCTAAAAAAACAAAACCTGGAAAGATCAGTATAGCATCCAACTTTCAGAAATGGGAGGTCACGGAAAGAACCTAATATGGTTGTACCACTTTCCAGTGGAAGAATTTGCCCGTTATCTAAACATAAGTACGGAGGATTATGTCCGGCATTTACATATTTGAATTCTCTTGTCATGACATTATATAAAGCCATAAAGAAGGTAATAAAATGGTCCCCGTTCCCATTTATCAATGTCTGGTAATTCAATTCATGTATGATCTTCTCTGGATCATTTGTCTGCCTGATCATTGTTCGAAGTGAAGCCTGGAAATTAGACATAAGTAAAGCAGCGGGAATGCCTTTGCCTGAAACATCCGCAATACAGATTAAAAACTGATTATCATCAATAGGAATATAGTCGTAATAATCTCCTCCCACCGATCTATGAGGCAGATAACTGGCAAATAACTGTAAATGGCCTTCTTCCGGTAATTCTTTCGGGAAAAGATTCTGCTGAACATTTCTGGCTATTTTAAGTTCTCTCCTTAAAGCTTTTTGCTGCTTTTGTCGCCTGAACAACTTTTTATTTTCAATAGCAACAATAATTATATTTGTCAGGGCCTGGATGAAATTAGTATTCGTCGATTCATCTTCATGACCTTCTTCCATAGTGCTTTCAGAAAAAACCAGGGCTAATAAATTATCCTTGTGATACACAGGAATGAACGTATCAAATTCATTGAAAGGTGATATGTTCTCGAGATCTTCAATCAAGCCGATCTCTGTGATCTGAAGAAAAGATTCATCAATGGGCTCATTATTAAAATCTACCTTAGTGCCATAAGATGCCTTACACTCAAATTCTTCATCCTTTACGTATAAGGCCAGTTTTTTGAGCTTTAAATTTGCCTGTAGTGTAAAACGATAGATCTTATATAATGAATCAACTGGCAGGTTATTATTAACAGCCTGTGTAATCTCAAGTAAAGCATTTAGTTCCAACTCCTTGAGATCATACTTTTTCTTCCAGGAAGTAATTTCGGCCATTTTCATTAAAAATGTAATCTAAGATAATTGCTTCTTAAAATAAGTCAATTTTATAACAAAATAAGACATAAAAAAGATGAAAGAAGCGAAAATCAATCGAAAGGTCGTCAAAAATGAATTAAGAATTGATCATGCAATCAATCATCTAAATTGTGGGCATGTAATCCTGGTTTCGAGGCTGTGTAATAATAATGTCCATATTCTGAATCCAAATCCACATCTCCATAAAATACTTCCTCAGATGGAGTGACATAACATCTGATCCAACCTTTAATAAACATTGATTTCAACATTTTTTTTAAAATATCTTCATCAAGATCCAGGCTGCCAAGCAAGTAATCGAAAGATTGAACAAAGTATAATTCATCAAGGATGTCGTATTCAAGTTCTGTCATCGTTCTATCCGAGCTTTCTCAATTTCCATACCGGTTTTATCAGAACTGTCAGAATCCCAAAAAAACTGGCATAAAATGGATATATTATCCCTGTCAAAACAAAAGAAAATATATTCATACCAATGCCTAAATCTGTTAAAACTTTTTTCAGGAACAAATATTCTGCAGATAATTTAACCAGACATACAAATACAAATAACTGCCATGGAATTTGATACAATATAGCTGATATACCAAGGATAGGGATAAGTATATTGACAACGAAGATAAAAATAGCCAGCATTTTATTCCTGAATCCTTTATGAACTTTCCATTTTGATGCCCACCGAACTCGTTGATTAATAAATTCCTTAATGGATCCTGGAGGTGTTGTCATAACCAGAGCCTCCTTTTTCTTTAGAAATTCAATTTCTCCAGGATATCTTTTATGCATATTATATAATAGGAACTCATCATCCCCTGATGGATGTGTGATGTATTCACCATAAGAACCACATTCATAAAATGCGTTTTTTTCATAAAACATATTTGCCCCGTTACACATGGTTGGTTTACCGAACTTGAGGGTTGCTGCGCCAATACCAATAAGACTGGCCAATTCAATTTGAAGCAATCTACCAAGACAATTTCCAGACTGATACATAACCGGACCCGTTATTAATTTCGGTCTATTTACTAAATACTTTTGCACATAGGAAGACAACCAATTGATCCCAATTCTCGTGTCACCATCTGTCTGAAGTATCAATTCAAATCTGGCTTTTTCTACGCCTGTATGTATAGCTGCTTTCTTGGGGGCATAGTCGGCAAATTTTGATATATTGGATGATGCGAGGTGTAAATTCGAAAAACCATCAGAAATCCATGACAGTACTATATCCCTGGTACTGTCAATCGAACCGTCATCCACCACAATAACTTCATACTTTAAATCCGGATATTCCTGTCCTTTTAAATCCGCCAATAAACCCCCAATGTTTTCTCCTTCATTCCTGACAGGGATTACAACAGATAATCCTACATATTCATTGCATATATCTTGAGAAGTGTTCTTTAGATGTATCCAACCCCATAACATCGCCATACAAAAACCGGCATATATCAGGATCATCGATATAAAAAAGATTGACATAAGTTCAATTTTTATTTTTTATTCATGAAAATCAATCTGCTTTGTTGATATTTGGTTCACAAAACATGACAAAAGTATCAAACGAGAAAATTATTCTTGGTATGGATCCCGGAACAAATGTAATGGGGTATGGGATAATTACAGTCAAGGGTAACAAGATAAATCTTCAACAGTTTGGTGTGATCCACCTGAAAAAATATGTTACCCATGAGTTAAAACTTAAAAAGATATTCGAAAATGTAACCAGCTTGGTCAACAGGTATAACCCTGATGAAGTGGCAATTGAGGCGCCATTTTATGGGAAAAATGTGCAATCCATGCTAAAATTAGGTCGTGTTCAGGGAGTAGCAATGGCTGCTGTTCTTTCCCGGGATATCCCTGTTGTAGAATACGCACCTAAAAAAGTGAAACAATCCGTAACAGGAAATGGAAATGCTTCTAAAGAGCAGGTAGCTCACATGCTTCGTCATGTTCTGGCATTTGATGAAACGCCAAAATTATTGGATGCAACTGACGCATTGGCTGTTGCCCTTTGCCATCATTACAGTAAAGGGCAAAAGATCCAGAATAAAAAATCCTGGTCTGCTTTTCTGAAGGATAATCCAGATCGTATTTCCAGGTGACCTTTTCGACTAAGTTGCTTTTTCAAACTCTTTATTTATACTCTGGGTGATTTCTTCAAATTCCCCCTGGGTTAATTTAAGCTTTGGTCTTGAAAAATTTATATCATCCATACTGTTCAGTGGAACCAGATGGATATGACAGTGAGGCACTTCAAGCCCAATTACAGCAGTACCCATTCTGAGACAAGGAACCACTTTCTCAATTGCCAATGCTACTTTTTTGGTAAAGATATTTAAGGCTAAATAATCACTATCCTCAAATTCAAACAGGTAATCGATCTCCATTTTGGGGATCACAAGCGTATGCCCTTTCACCAGTGGATTGATATCGAGAATAGCAATATGCTCATCATCCTCAGCAACAATATAAGCCGGGATTTCGCGATTAATGATTTTTGTAAATATTGAAGTCATTATTCTATTGATATTTCGAGAATTTTAAATTCCATTGTACCAGCTGGAACTTTGATTTCTGTGGAATCGCCTACCTTTTTCCCGAGTAATCCTTTGCCAATGGGTGATTGAATTGATATTTTCCCCATTTTCAAGTCTGCCTCTTCTTCCGCAACCAACGTATAGGTCAAGGTTGCACCATTGTTCTTATTCTTAATCGTAACTTTTGAAAGTATGGATACTTTAGAAGAATCGAGTTTTGATGCATCAATTACTCTGGCATTTCCAACTGTTGTTTCCAATTGAGCAATTTTTGCCTCAAGGTGTCCTTGTGCATCCTTAGCAGCATCATATTCGGCGTTTTCACTTAAATCTCCCTTATCCCTCGCGTCTGCAATTTGCCTTGAAATTTCAGATCTTCCTTTTGTTTTTAGATGTTGTAATTCTTCCTTAATCTTCTGTAGCCCCTCTTCCGTTAAGTATGATAATGTACTCATGTAACTGTTTTTGAATAAAATAAAATAACGGATCCTTTAGGGAACCGTGACATTATATAAACTGATAAAATGAAAAACCTAAAGAGTTTTAATTTTCCATTTAAATCAAAATCCTTTAGGTATGTTGAAATAACTTAATTGCAAATTTAAGGTTTTAAATGTCATAATCAAAAAACAAACCAACTGAATTGGAAGTTAAAGTGGTGATTATCAGTGATTATTAGATTTCTTTTTACTGAATATACTGTTAATATATCCCCAAATTGAAAATAAGAAACAAAAACGTAGAATTTGCATCCTGCGTTTTAAGGGTCCTATAACATTTTATTGTAACTGCTCATATTTCAATGCAGCTTTTTCAATCAGTTCAATCAATTTCATTGATACTTTCCGCGGATTCTTCTTCTTGTAATCCTTTAATAACCTGGATGAGTCCTTCACGCTTTTATAAAGTCCAACAGGATTTCCATCGTAGCCATAACTTCCAAGACAGTATTCCAATTTAGCGCGAATATCTCCAAATTGACCATCATCTATTTTAGCAAATTTGTTTAAAGACTCTCGACAGGCCTTTTCAAGTTGATCATTAACGTTCATATTCTAAAAGGTTATTCAAGTAAATATATCAGCTGCAAAATTAAATTTATCAATGATGATAAGGAATAGTTACTACAATTATTTATTCAGATATTGACTATATTTTAATACAGGGCACTTGCCTCTATATGATTAATACTTTTCTGTCAACTTTTATCAATTCATTTGCAGTAAAATTTTCTTAGCTGATTGCTTCAACCCATTCTGATTAATTAATATTTATACTGGAATTAATTTATTCAGCTAAAAATTGATATATCTTTGGCAAATTTTATTGAATGCGTAATAGAAAAGTTGCCATATTGGATCTGGGTACAAATACCTTCCATATCCTGATTGCCAGGATAAATGGGAAATCTTTTCATACGCTGTATCGCGAAAAAATCCCTGTTAAGATTGGTGATAAGGGTATCAGCGATGGTAAAATATCGAAAGAGGCATGGTCACGCGCCATGGATTCCCTGTATTACATTCGAGAACTAATCGACAGGGAAAATATTAAAGATATCTATTCCATAGCAACCAGTGCAATCAGAAATGCCAAGAACGGAAACAGTTTTCTATCAGATGTAAAAGACCGTATCGGATTACATATCAATACTATTGATGGTGATACCGAAGCAGATTACATATACCATGGTGTGAAGCTTGGTGTCAACCTTGGGGAAAAGCCTGCCCTGATTATGGACATTGGAGGAGGTAGTGTTGAATTCATAATTGGCAATAATTCAGAAATATTCTGGAAGCAGAGTTTTGAGATCGGTGCCCAAAGACTTTTTGACAGATATCATATTCATGATCCATTACAAGAACGTGATATATCAAAACTTTACAAGTACCTGGATATCGAACTTAAACCTCTATCAGTTGCAATTAAGGAGTTGGGTCCTGATACACTTGTAGGATCATCAGGCACATTTGATACACTAAGTACTATTCATTTTATACGAAAAAAGATGAATAGGATGGTTGGCGTGTCTGAAAAACATATTGATATAGAAGCTTTCCATCCGATTCATGATGAAATAGTCAGTAAAAACCGTACGGAACGGCTTCAGATCCCAGGTATGGTCCCAATGCGTGCTGATATGATCGCAGTTGCTTCATGCCTTGTTAATTATGTGATCAAAAAATACAGTATCAAGAAACTGATTGCTTCATCTTTCGCTTTAAAAGAAGGATTGCTGGTAAAACTTCTGGACAGTAATAAAAATTATAGTTATCTCCCGAAACCTTAATGACTCCATTTACTTTCATTTCCTAAAAAAAAACATGATTCTTTGGTATTTTTGCCCCGGATGTAATTATTTCCAATAAATGAAGATTTTTCAAAAAGAAGTTATCAGGGCCTTCACTGAAAAGGTTTTTTTGGCTATGGGTTGTTCCCGCGATGATGCAATATTGGCAACAGATGTCCTTATCTCTGCTGATCTTCGTGGTATTGATTCCCACGGTATTGCCCGTCTATTAGGTTATGTCAGATTATGGGAATCGAACAGGATCAATTCAGCACCGCAGATAAAGATTACACATGAAACACCGAGTACTGCCGTAATAGATGGTGACGAAGGTTTAGGCCTGGTAGTTACTCCCAGAGCAATGGAAATTGCAATTAGCAAAGCGAAGAATGTGGGTACTGGCTGGGTGTCAATAAGGAATTCCAACCATTACGGAATTGCCGGATATCATGCCATGTTAGCCTTAGAGGAAGATATGATTGGAATGTCAATGTCGAATGCCAGTCCATTGGTGGCACCTACATTTTCAAAAGAGAGACTTCTGGGTACAAATCCAATTGCAATCGCGATTCCTGCCGATAAAGAGCCTCCATTTATTGCGGATTTTGCAACTACTACTGTCGCGAACGGTAAATTGGAACTATTGCAGCGCAAGAATAAAAACGCACCAAAAGGATGGATCCAGACTAATGACGGTAAAGCATCAAATAATCCCAACGAATTACAAAACGGTGGCGCTTTACTCCCTTTAGGTAGTGATTATGATCATGGCAGCCATAAGGGCTATTGCCTTGGTTCTATCGTCGATATTTTTTCCGCTGTCTTTTCCGGCGCCAATTACGGACCATGGGCTCCCCCATTCGTTAGCTTCCTGCCATTATCTGATAATCCGGTAGGTTACGGATTGGGCCATTTTGTTGGGGCCATGCGAATTGATGCGTTCCGGCCAAAAGACGAATTCAAAGCTCATATGGATAACTGGATATCAAGGTTCCGATCTTCACAAACAGTTAATGGACATGAAAATGTTTTAATACCTGGAGATCCGGAACGTGAAATGGAAAAAGAGCGTAATAAAAATGGGATTCCCTTACTTGAGTCTGTTGTTAAAGACTTAAAATCTCTTTCAATGAAATTCGAGCTAGACTTTACAGGTTAAAATGTAAATCCCACACGAACCACTGGATTGTTGTAAGGTGAACGTTCATTATACAATACATAATATAGAACGGCAATCATAAATCCTGATCGTTTCCCAATCTGCTGAAAAAATCCCCCTCCTATCAATATACCGGGGATCCATTCTCTTCTTGTAATTAATCCATCCTGGGTGATTTGGACTATATATTCATAGTTTACGTTTTCATATTCAGCATATGCAAACAAGGGTATTTTCATAAAACGAAAATTCTGCCGAACAAAGACTCTTCCTCCATAAATATTGGTCGTGTAATCAATACTTTTATCATTATAATACTGATATGTAATCCCAACTCCGCCAGATAGATTTCGCCGAATCATATAACCCACTACAGGAGAAACATCAAAATAAGTTATCGTTCCAAAACTTCCTCCAAAGCTACCTCCAAAATATACCCTTTCTTTCCATGCTGGTTTTGCCCCCTTTTCCATTTCAATCTGGGCAGAAGCCTCTTCACAGCTAAATAGTAATACGCCCATTATCAGCCCTAACAACAGTTTTTTCATAATTATGGGATTATTCAGATTACAACACGGGGATATTCCGGATCAGTCTTCCTTTTCTACGATCACATATAAATCCTCTGATTCCTTTTTCATCAGATACTTTTCACGGGCAAACTTTTCCAAAAGTGCCTCATCACTGAGCAACTCTTCACGGTCCTTCTCCACTTCCTGGATCTTCTCTTTATAGAATCTTTTCTGTTTTTCAAGTTCTTTTAATTTCCTCGTTCGGGAGAATTGAGAATACAAATCATTTGAATCAATGAATAGCATCCATACAATGAAAACCACAGCAAAAAGGAAATAAAAACTTTTAAAAACTCGAGGTATCTTGTGCCACATGGGTGAACAATTTGCAACTAAAGTAATAAATAATATAATATAAAAAAAGCCCCGTTATTAGCGAGGCTTTATTCTATAGGTCTAAAATCTACTTTTTAGAAGGATAATAGGCTACTTCTTCCAATTCTTCTTCGATGCGAAGTAACTGGTTATATTTTGCCATTCTGTCGGATCTTGACATAGATCCGGTTTTGATTTGTCCGGCATTTGTAGCCACAGCTATGTCTGCGATAGTATTATCTTCAGTTTCTCCTGATCGATGAGATATAACCGCCGTCCATCCAGCTTTATGAGCCATTTCAATTGCTGCTAGTGTTTCTGATAATGTCCCTATCTGATTTACTTTTATAAGGATAGAGTTACCACATTTTTCTTTTATCCCTCTATCAAGGAACTTAACATTAGTGACTAGTAAGTCATCGCCCACCAATTGGCATCTGTCTCCGATTTTTTCTGTTAAAAGGGTAAATCCTTCCCAGTCATTTTCATCGCAACCATCCTCAATTGAATCAATGGGGTATTTATCAATAAGACTGGCCAGGTATGCTACTTGTTCTTCTTTATTTCGAACAGCACCTTTATCACCTTCAAATTTCGTATAATCATATTTCCCATTTACATAGAATTCTGAAGCAGCACAGTCAAGGGCAATCGTTAAATCCTCACCTGGTTTATAACCAGCAGCTTCGATAGCTTTTAATATACTATCAAGTGCTTCTTCGGTTCCTCCAGCCAGGTTTGGGGCAAATCCTCCCTCATCTCCAACTGCTGTACTGAGACCTTTGTTGTGCAATATCTTTTTCAGGTTGTGAAATACTTCCGCTCCCATTCGTAAGGCATCGCTGAAAGTAGGTGCCCCAACCGGACGGATCATGAATTCCTGGAATGCAATAGGTGCATCAGAATGTGACCCCCCATTAATGATATTCATCATAGGAACAGGTAGAGTATAGGCGTTGACACCTCCAATATACCTAAATAATGGTAAGCCGAGTTCTTCTGCTGCTGCTTTAGCTACAGCTAAAGAAACACCAAGTATGGCATTGGCCCCCAACTTAGCTTTGGTATCAGTCCCATCCAACTCAATCATTACCTTGTCGATAAGTTTTTGATCAAACACAGAAAAACCTATCAGTTCTTCCTCGATAATTTCATTTACATTTTCAACAGCCCTGGTAACTCCCTTGCCTAAAAATTTTGATTTATCACCGTCACGTAACTCTACGGCTTCATTTTCTCCTGTTGATGCACCAGAAGGAACAGCAGCCCTTCCCAATACACCATTTTCAGTTATCACATCCACTTCTATTGTGGGATTTCCTCTCGAATCGAGAATTTGTCTAGCATGTATGTTTTCTATCAAACTCATTTTATTAAAAGTTTAATTATTATTCATATTTTCTAAAAAGTTATCAAATAGATATCTGGAGTCATGTGGTCCGGGAGATGCTTCAGGATGATATTGAACAGAAAACACCTTCTTATCTTTCATTTTCAGTCCGGCCAGTGTATGATCATTTAAATGGACATGTGTCATATCCACATTTTCTATACTCTCAAGTTCATCCTTGTTAACCACGAATCCGTGGTTTTGACTGGTTACTTCACTTAATCCGGTTTCAAGATTTTTAACCGGATGATTCAATCCCCTATGTCCATGGTGCATTTTGGAAGTTGTTAATCCATTTGCCAGGGCAATTATCTGATGACCCAGGCAAATTCCAAACATGGCTCTGTTGCTATCAAGAATAGACTTTACAGTCTTTATGGCATAATCCATGCTGGCAGGATCGCCAGGACCATTAGATATGAAATAGCCATCAGGTTGCCATGATTCCATTTCCTTAAAGGTAGTTTTAGCAGGAAATACTTTGCAATAACAACCCCTGGCAGCAAGATTCTTCAGAATGCTCATTTTGATACCAAGATCGAGAGCAGCTACTTTGATAGGGGCATCCTTATCTCCAACATAAAAGGACTTCTTTGTACTTACTATTGATGCAAGTTCAAGTCCATCCATAGAAGGAACCTTAGCCAATTCATTTTTCAATGATTCAATATCCAGATCTTCAGAAGAGATAATGGCATTCATTGCACCCTTATTCCTTATATGTCGAACCAATGCTCTTGTATCCAATTCTGTTATACCAACAACATTGTGTTTAAAAAGGTATTCCTGTAATGATTCAGTAGCTGTGATGCGGCTAAAAAGCTCAGAAAAGCTGTTGACTACCAACCCTGCAATTTTGGGATTGTCAGACTCAACCTCATCATCTTTTGCACCATAATTCCCTATATGCGAGGTAGTGTTGACGATTATCTGGCCATAATACGAAGGATCAGTATATATCTCCTGGTATCCTGTCATACCTGTATTAAAGCAGATCTCTCCTCCAGCAGTGCCAATTTTACCAATTGCTTTTCCTTTAAAAGAGGTCCCATCGGCCAGCAATAAAATTGCGTCTTTACTAAAAATTTCCTTCATACAGGTGGGCTTCTTAACTTTCCGCTAAATTAATTAATAATGGACTCTATAACCAATTCCGCAATGACTAATGATAAGGTTTTACAACAAAAAAAGGGATCAGGTTTATACCCAATCCCCAATCATATTTAGTAACGTCAAATCTACTCTTTTGATTTGTCGTCTTTCTTCTCCTCTTCCTCTTTTGTTTCTTCAGGTTCGGATGCTTCGGCTTTTGGTTCTTCAGGAGCTTCTTCTGTCTCTGCCTTAGCAGTTTCTTCCTCTTCAGACTTCTCTTCCTCTACGACAGGTTCCTCAACTTCAACCTCATCCTTAACTTCAGACACATCCTCTGCTTCAGCCTTTACTTCCTCCTTTTCTTCAATCACTTCCTCCACAGGAGCAGTGGCTTCATCTACTTGCTCCTCAGTTGTTTCAACTTCGGCTACTTCTTCGGCTTCAGTTGTAGTTACCGTTTCAGCTTTCGCTGGTTCAGATTTCTTGAATTTTCCACGCCTGCCTCGTCTGGTTTTTGCTTTCTTATCCGCTTTTTCTTCAAGCAGAAGTTCATTGAAATCGACGAGTTCAATCATACACATCTGTGCATTGTCACCGAGACGGGATCCGGTCTTAATGATCCTGGTATATCCACCCGGTCTTTCGGCCGCCTTTTCAGCTACTTCATTGAACAGTGCTTTTACAGATTCCTTATCCTGCAAATATGAAAATATAACCCGCCTTGAATGCGTTGTATCTTCTTTAGCCTTTGTGATGAGGGGTTCCACATACTTCCTCAGCGCCTTGGCTTTAGCAACAGTTGTGGTTATTCTTTTATGAATTATGAGTGAAGAAGCCATGTTGGAAAGCATGGCTTTCCTATGCGGAGCGGTCCTTCCTAAATGATTAAATCTCTTCCCGTGTCTCATATTCGTTATTCCTCTTCGAGTTTATACTTCGATAAATCCATCCCGAAGGTAAGGCTCTTTTCTGCTACAAGTTGTTCAAGTTCTGCCAGAGATTTCTTACCAAAGTTTCTGAATTTCATCATATCCGAAATTTCCAACCTCACCAGGTCACCGAGTGTCTTAACATCTGCGGCTTTCAGACAGTTATACGCCCTTACTGACAGATCAAGATCGTTAAGTGGAGTCTTGAGGAGTTTTCTCATGTGAAGTAATTCCTCATCCACCGTTTCAGGTTCTTTGGAATCAGCTGTCTCAAGGATCATGGTTTGATCAGAGAACAACATAAAATGCTTGATAAGGATATTAGCTGCACCTTTCAGTGCCACTTCCGGATGAATTGATCCATCAGTCTCTATATCAAGAACTAACATCTCATAGTCAGTTTTCTGCTCAACACGTGTATTCTCAACACTGAATTTTACATTCTTGATAGGAGTAAATACAGAATCAATTGGGATGAACCCAAAAATCTGTTCTGATGGTTTATTATCCTCCGCGGGAACATAACCCCTTCCTTTTTCAACAGTTAACTCAATTTCAAGCTCATTGGAATCATCAAGCGTGCATAATACAAGATCAGGATTCAGTACTTCAAAGGAAGTGGTGAAATTCATTATATCACCTGCTTTGAATACTTTCTGATTCTTGATCTGGACATTAATTTTGTTCTCAACTGCATCGCTGATTTTCTTAAATCTTACTTGTTTCAAGTTGAGGATAATTTCTGCAACATCCTCTTTTATACCTTCAACAGTTGAAAATTCATGAAGTACGCTTGGGATTTTAATACCCGTTATAGCATATCCTTCCAATGAAGAAAGAAGTATCCTTCTGAGAGCATTACCAATTGTAACGCCATAGCCTTTTTCGAGTGGTTTAAAGGTAAACAACCCATGGAAATCATCTGCTTTTTCCATTACCACCTTTTCAGGCATTTGAAATGCTAAGATTGACATGTCAGATCTTTAAATTTTAATACTAGGTTTACTTAGAGTAAAGTTCAACGATTAATTGCTCCTGGATATTTTCTGGAATTTCATCTCTTTGAGGAAGATTAACATACCTTCCGATCATTTCTGTTGAATCCCATTCCAACCAGGGATATTTTTTTGTAGTTCGTCCAGCAAGACTATTGGCAATTACTTCGAGAGTCTTTGATTTCTCTCGAACACCAATTAAATCTCCTACCTTCAACGTATATGATGGGATGTTCACGATCTCATCATTCACAATAATATGCTTATGAAGTACAAGCTGACGTGCAGCCCTTCTGGTAGGAGCTATCCCCATACGGAAAACCACATTATCAAGCCTTGATTCGAGTAATTGCAGAAGATTAATACCAGTAATCCCAGTCTTGCTGGCTGCCTTATGAAAAAGGTTACTGAATTGCCTCTCCAGAACACCATAAAGATATTTTGCTTTCTGCTTTTCCTGCAGCTGTATTGCATATTCTGACTGCTTTCTTCTTCTACTTCTTCCATGATGACCCGGAGGATAGGCTTTTTTTGCTAAAGCCTTGCTCGGACCAAGTATAGGTTCATTAAATTTCCTTGAAATCTTGGATTTAGGACCTCTGTATCTAGCCATTATTAATCAAATGTTTATGCCTTAAACTCTTCTCCTCTTAGGTGGTCTGCAACCATTATGCGGTAAAGGTGTAACATCCTTAATGGCAGCTACCTCAATTCCAACATTTTGAATGGTTCTAATGGCAGATTCTCTACCTGCTCCCGGAC
>JBHOSY010000022.1:0-35972 GCA_042584165.1 Bacteroidota bacterium
AATAAACTCCAAAATGAGCTATTCTTTAAGAAAAATAATTTTCAAGGAAACCCTAATTATTCACAATCCAACCGAGTAACCAGCACCCAGCAACTATTACCGATGCTCTCCTAAGTTTAACGTCAATTATAAACTCATATAACTGAGTTCCTTTATTTTCCCCCGAAGTATTCCCTTTACATCATAAATCAATCCCTTCGATCCCAGCCACTTCTGGAATTCCTTTTCGCACAGCCTGGCATATTCATCATGGTTTACTGCCAGGATCACAGCATCATATTTACCATTGGTCTGGGAAACCAGATCATATCCATACTCCTGTTTTACTTCCTTCGGATCTGCATGGGGATCAGTAACATCCACGGTTACAAAGTACTTCTTCAGTTCCTTAACAATATCAATGACTTTTGAATTTCTTATATCGCTTACATTTTCCTTAAAGGTTGCGCCCAGGATCAAAACACGGGCTTTATTTAACAATACTTCATTTTTGATGAGATGCTGGATCACTCCATGGGCAATCCTTGAACCCATGCTGTCATTAATATCGCGTCCTGAGAGAATGACTTCCGAGTGATACCCAACCTCATCAGACTTCCATGTCAGGTAGTAAGGGTCCACACCAATGCAATGTCCACCCACAAGGCCTGGTGTGAATTTCAGAAAATTCCACTTGGTCCCAGCTGCTTCCAGTACATCATAGGTGTTGATTCCCATTTTATTGAATATGACTGATAGCTCATTCATCAGGGCAATGTTTATATCGCGCTGAGTATTTTCAATGATCTTGGCAGCTTCAGCGACTTTAATGGACGGTGCCTTGTGGATCCCGGCTTCAATAATAGCATTATATATTCCAGCCACCACCTCCAGTGATTCTTCATCACACCCCGAGACTACTTTTTTGATCCTTTTAAGGGTATGTTCCTTATCGCCCGGATTGATCCGCTCCGGTGAGTAGCCTACCTTGAAATCTTTTATAAACGAAAGGCCACTTTCTTTTTCCAATACCGGCACACAATCTTCCTCGGTACATCCCGGGTAGACAGTGGATTCAAAAACCACGTAATCGCCTTTATTCAGCACCTGTCCAACCGTCTTACAGGCAGCAAGCAATGGTCTTAAATCAGGTTTTTTATGCTTGTCGATGGGTGTAGGTACTGCAACGATATAAAATGAGGCCTCTCTGATGTCGTCAACCTGATGAGTGTAGGTAATGTCACAGCCATCAAACTCTTCGGGTTCCAGTTCACGGCTCGGATCGATCCTGTTCTTCAACATCTCGATCCGGTCGGGCTTAATATCAAAACCAACCACTTTAAACTTGCGTGCCAGTTCCAACGCAACTGGCAGTCCCACATATCCCAGGCCGATGACGCAGATTTGTTTTTGTTTATTACGAAGTTCGTTGATCATATTAATTTACTCGTACGAAAAACAGGAGGTAAAGCTAATATGATTTGGGAGAATTAACGATGGAAATGGGATAAAGTACTTTACCTCACCTTAATCCTCTCCTTGAGGAGAGGAAATTTGTTTATGTATTTATAAAATATTTTGGTGAGTTGTTTTAAGTGCTTAATTTATATTTGAGATGAGGTGACCTCACCATAATCCTCTCCTTGAGGAGAGGAAATTTGTTTACGTATTCCTATGATCTCCTGTTGAATTGTATGGAGAACTTTGGTTCTATTTGAGAGGACTTCCTTATTAGTGAAGCGTATGACACGAATTCCTAATTCCTTAAGTTGGTTTGTTCTTGCAACATCATATTCTTTGTTTTCTGGTATATTATGATGCTTTCCATCTATTTCAACAACCAGTTTGTATTTATGACAGTAAAAATCCACAATATATTCATCTATGGGATGTTGCCTCCTAAATTTCAATTTATTTATTTGCCCATCATTCAAATACTTCCAAAGGATCTTTTCAGTCAGAGTTTGGTTCTTTCGCAATTCCCTGGCTTTCTCAAATAGGTGAGGTTTTGCTCCAAAGTGCACACTATATTTGTTCATTTCCACTGCAGAAACTCCCTTCTCTTCAAGGAGAAGGGCTGGGGTTGAGGTGATATTATTTCACTATAACATACATACCCTTAGCGTTAATATTATAAAACCTAATCGTATCTTTTGTTCTTAATATTTTTTTTATTTCCCCATTTTCATTCGTAATAAATCGTTCTTCTCTTTCAGATACTTTGATATCGGCTTTATTCATATTTTGTATTGGTAATAGAGATCGAAAGATTAATTTAATATCTAGCTCTTTTGAAATGTATCCATTCATTGAATGATCATCCCCGAGTAAACTCATGACTTCAAGATTGGATATTAATTTCCCATCTTCATCTATTGTGGATAATAAATATGTTAAAGAATCACCACATGTTCTTGGATATACAATAGCAAAATATTTATTATTTAATGTGATCTTAAATCCTTTTCTAAAATCACATTGTCCCGTTTTAATTTTCACTAATTCATCACTTTTGGGATTCCATTTCCTTTGATTATCAAAAAAATCATATACATGATAGTCTTCTGTCTCAAAAACAACAGGTAAATGCATTGTTGAAAAATCACTTATTAATTTTAAATCCTCTTTTGCTATCTGTTGGGAAAAGGAATTAAAGCTGATTATTATTAATATAATTGTAATGGTTTTTTTCATACTATTGATTCTTTCTAATAGCACTTACGGTATATTTTCTATTATAAAAGTTACCTTTTATAAATCCTTTGTTAAGTTCTAGAATATTCTGTGGATTGGTCCCTTTAAAATTCCATTTTGAGCCAGGATCAAAATATCTATAGGATTTAGATCCTGTATTCATTTGGGTAATTCTTGAAGCTAATGCAACCCAATGATCTGTTATTCTATCAGAATTTACAGATCCGTGCTTATAATCAACACCAAGTAATACTGAATTATTTCGATCAATACGGGAATCGATATATGATAAAGCTTTACTTAAGTTATTATTTGTAACTAATGAATGCTCATCAATAGATCCAATTTCAGCCGCTAAGCCTATCCTATTTCCTTCAATGTTTAATCCCGGATGAGAACTCGAATTATTAACCATTTTACTTGATGCATCAAAACAACTAATTGCATTTAAAATTTGCGACACCCAGTCCTCCTTATTGAGCACATGTTCTTCAATAGTCTCTAATAAATTTTGATTATATGAATATGTAACATCACCTTGCCTATATAAAAAGTTGGCTCCATAATTCTCATACCCATCTGCCTCATCACTTCCTTCTCGCCAGAATGAAGAAGTTATGTCACCATCACCATTTCTTGTAACATACCAATCCCTCCCATCCGGGTCAATCATAAGGACGGGATTGTTGCCTACATAATTGTATGGTGTCCAGGAAAAGTAGTTTTCGGCATGTGGATCCCCAACCCACCATCTTCCAACGGCAGGATCATACATTCTGGCGCTGTAATCGTACCAATGGAGATCATGTTCGGTTTGGAGTTCTTTTCCGTTGTACAGGTACCTGTTTTCAACCCTGTTTTTTCGTTCCCAACTGAGATCTGCAATTCCCATTCCAAATGGATAGTAATCATTAACCTGGTAAACCGGACTTTCGGATACTGCTACACTTAAATCATCAAACCACACTTTAGATCCCGGACTCTCATTGGATAAATATACGTAAATGAAGCCTGGTTTTTCTGCGATTACTTCCAGATTAAATTGATGGAATGGAACTTCTTCCTCCATATTTAAATCAAAACCGGATTCTTCGCCTATTTGCTCGAAACCCATATTTTCAGGATTGAAATCTCTGTCAAACAGTATGTAATTCAAATAAGCACCTGGAATCTCATCGTTCCTGTCTCCTACCGGTATTATATCCAGTAATGCAGATTCAAATATCCCGCTCACTGTGGAGGCTACATCAATCCCATTTACACCGGTAAATACCGATGTTAATGCGGCAATTATCCCATCAACCGGGAGAGAATTGTTTTCGCCAGATTTCAAATACTTGCCATAAACCTCCATTCTTACTGTATCACCAGGATATATATCCAAAATGATAGCCGGTCCGATAATTTTCCTTTTTGATCCATCTAAAAATGCTGCTCGGTCAGGTTTAATTATTATCGAATCTGATTCAGTATGATTTAAACCTGGATATACCTTCTTTCGGAATCCTTTCAGATTTATGAATATCTCATCCTCCTCCTCGTCTCTTTCCGGTTCCAAAGTAGCGACATAATCTTCTTTCTCAGGTTGTGATGTAACCGCCACCCTGATATTGCCTAAATGATCTTTCAGGAAGTATTCGTATATATAATCATTTTCCTCTTTTACCAATCTTCCCACACTGGTCCGGATATGATCGATTCGCCCATCTTTATAAACAATATCTCCTTCGTTATGGATTTCCATGTTTGAAACCCAACGGTTATCAATTTTCACAGTTTTCATCAACTTATTCCCCAGAGCATCATAGATATAGCGGATCTGATTTTCATCGTCATATATAATCTTTTCAGAAAGGTTAAGATGATTGTACTGGATGGTATCTATCCCTCTGTTATTATCCCGGAACATATTTCCATTCCCATCGAAGTAGTAATGGTTTTCATCGTTATAGGCAACCGGTTTAATCCTGAATCCCTGATCATGGTTCCCATTATCTTCAACGCTGACTAGTTGATTGCCAGCTCCTTCATGTTGATATGAATAAACAAGGTCATCCACTATACCATCCTGAGCATATCGCTGTAGAGAAAGAATATTTCCATTTTCATCATATTTTATTCCTTCCACACTATATGTCCCCCCTTGTGATTGATTTTCAAAATCTGAATAGTCAACATTTAACAGCCTATCCAATTTATCATAGTTGTAACTGTACAGGTGTTCTATCCCATCAAATGCCCTCCATTCCATTTCGGATATATTCCCATTATATTCCGGATCCGCATATGTTGCTTTAGGATTTTCAAAATGCAGGTCCATTGAAAAGTAATCTTCCAAATTCCCACCTAAACCTGTCAACCAACCCCTGATATTGTACCGGTATGCAGGTGATTGCAGAAATTTATTCCCTGTTTCGTGAATACCTCGACCAATCAATTCACCCAATTCATTATATCTCAGGGAAGAGGCTAATATCATTTCCTGATCATTTACCTGGTGCCATTCGTTTACTAATCTGTCAGCATGATCATACTCAAAATATTGATATAATCTCACAGTATCAATCCCCTGATGCAAATGCTCCATTGACACTATATTTCCTGAAAAATCAAAATCACTTGATATGCGATCCATCCCGCCTACATAATTTGAATAAACTGTTTGAATGATCCGTTCACGATCATCATAATAGTGTACTGTATTTAACCACTTGCTTTTGCCAAGAACCTTTACTTTTTGACCGGTAACAGTACCTTCGGGATACCTGATCATCTGTTTTACCAATGTATCTTTTAACGAAAAGTCCAATGAATCGGGATCCCAGGTTACAAAACCCAGAAAGTTATAGTTATCATAATAAGTTACTGTTAACACATTGTCAGACCAATATCCACTCTTTGGATAGGTTTGATTGGAATAACCATGAATATTGTCTTGGAGTACTTCATAATGTGGATTGTTCTTTTGGGAGTAAAATGAATTCACTTTATCCTGAATTTCGGTTCTTGAACCTTTTATCTCTATTATCCCCGACATGACAGGCCGGTTCCAAACATCATATTTCGTAAAGACCCACTTGCTTCTGCCACTAGCATCTGTAATTCTCTGAATGGAATCCTGTACTAATATGAGTCTGTCAAATGGATCATAAACCATGCGGATCCAACCGGCTCCCGGAATTTTCTTCTCCACCAATCGCTTACGCTGATCATATTCATATTGAAAGGTCAGATCATCCAGGAGATCGTCTGAAATGCTATCTATCTTTGCAAAACCATACTTGTCTTCCAGTATACGGTTGAATTTCGGTTGAATAACAAATCTCAATAAACCAAAATCATCATATATATAATAGGTATCATAATTTCCATCATTTGCTTCTGTTCGATCCAGAATTAATCTGCCCTGCTTGTCCAGATATTCCTTCCTTACCGATCCGTTTTCATTAATTATAACATTCACTATCAGCGCCCCCGGGTGATAAAAACAACCACCTTCCATTCCATTCAGGTTTTGTGACAATGGCGTTCCTTCTGTATCATTAACCTCCCATCTCCTGACCTCATATTTTCCATTCGTTTGGATAATGGTTTTTATTGTATGCCCCGATTCCGGCTCTCCTGGAACTGGTTGCCACACGACACCTGGTGCACCTTTTTCAAGAATCCTGTTTAAGGTTGAATATTCAAAAACATTTTGTGAAACAGGTTCCGGGTCATACGCAATGTCATTAAATTCAGATAAATCAGAATCATAAAATGTCTTTTGTTTCTCAATTACATTCTTTTTATAAGTCCCTGTTTTTGTCCTCATTGAAAAAGGTAAATATTCCTGGCTTATTCTTCCAAATTCATCATAAACGATAGGGAATATGTTGTCGTTACCTTGTGCTGTGCTCTGGGTGAGTACCGTTTGGGCAGTCCTTCCCAATCCATCCATGTACTCAATAGATTGTGAATTGTTGTTGATCCCAAGGTTAATTATATCTTCTTCATTTCTGATATTTTCTGCCTGAATAGTATTCATGACTACATAGTTTACTGATACTGGCTGATTGAAATAGGAAGGTTGGATATTTATCTGTTCCGTGGTTACTTCCGGACCATTATAATATCCAACAAGCACTTTATAGCTACCTGGATTATTGACTATTATTGAAGAAGTATCTACACCATCGATAACTTCTCCATCAAGCACCCAATTATAAAAATCGTAATCCCCAACACTTAAAACGACTGATTCGCCAATAGATAAGTACTTATCGGGATTTGCCTGGATTACAGGTAAGGGATAGATCGTACCGGTGATTATTGTTTTATCCGGACTTTCACATCCGAATTCATTCATACTTGAAATATATAAATTCACATCTTTACCAAAATCCCCGGAATAATAACCATTATTCGTTCGGATGATTAACGCTTGATCCTCATTATACCAATTATAGCTCAGATCAGGATTGTGACTAACTTCAAAAACAAGTTCCCCTTCACCAAACCTGGCTGGTTCTTTGATAATATCAGGGGCATTAGGTTGTGCAATGACATTCACGATCTTATCATCCCTGTTTTCACAATTATTTTCACCAGTAACAATCAATTCAATTAGATAACTTCCCGGATCCAGGTTTTGTGAATCGAAAAATGCACCATCAATGCCCGGACCAGACCAGATCGCTGATATATAAATGGTATTGTCCGGGTCTGTTAAACTGAACGATTCTCCTTTACAAATTATCGCATCATCCCCTGCATTCACTTCTGGCAAGGGCAATACTTCGGCAATAATTTTCACTAAATTGCTTTCACACAACCAGTTATTAACAGTGCTGATCCATATATTCTTATTTTCTTCCAGGCCCTCCAATACCAGGGTTGATCCATCCCCCTGCTCAAGATCTCCATATATTGTATTCTTATTCTCATCTCCATACCATAAATATTTAACTACATCATTTCCACCTCCCAATGCGGCCAGGGATATATCCCCCGGTCCGCATCTTGAGGTGTTGGCAACGTTTGGCGGGTCAGGTATTTTATTTGCAGTGATTGTTCTATGATCTGAATTGGAACAATTGTTTATGTCTGTGAAACTGTAATCAGCCTGATAAGAAGTAAAGTCAGCTACTGCAGGATCAAATAAAGCTCCTGATATAGCCTCCGTAAGATACTGAATTGACCAGGTACCACCTTCAGGAAATACGTCTCCACTGTAATTGTTTAAATCCACCGGTCCAGAATTCGCGCAGACTTCGAAATCATCACCCGCATAAACCTCAGGTAGAGTATTAATCGTTATGCTTTTTACAGATAAATTTTCACAGTTATTATCATCTTTTATGTGCACGGTGACAGAATAAGTACCTGACTGAAGCTCCTCAGAATTAAATGTATTTCCAACAATTCCTTCACCACTCCACCATAGATTACTTTCAAGGTAGGTTAACGGTTTCGCAGGGATTAGCTCAATATTCTCTCCTTCACAAACAGACTGATCCTCTCCCGCTTCGACCTCAGGTAGGGGCAATGCTTCAGCAGTAACTTCTAAAATGGATCCTTCGCATTGATTACCATTTACAGCGGAAACAAATATTTGCCTTGATCCGGAAAGATCAATTATTGTAAACCCGGATCCATCATTGGATATCGGATCTTGCAATGGAAATTCGTCTGATGGATCTATATACCACTTGTATCTAATGACATTACTTCCACCCCCCGAAGCGGACAGGGTGAGGTTCCCTGTTCCGCATCTCGTAGTATTTGTTATAATCGGGTGGTCAGGTACTGGATTGACAGTGATCTCCCTTGTGTCTCTGTTGGTGCAATTTTTCTCGTCAATAAATGTATAGTTTGCTTCATATGTATGAATGCTGGTTGTTGCCGGATCAAACAGGGTGCCAGTCAAAGTAGAAGGTGCTTCCGGGATAGACCATGTCCCGTTTTCAGGATACACCATCCCATATTCATCATTCAGGTTGATAACATCGGCATTGTGACAGATCTCAAAATCATCTCCGGCCCGGACATCGGGCAATGAATTAACAATAATAACTTTGTCTGTTGAATTTGAGCAGCCTGTTTCTGTATCTGTAACTGTTAATGTTACCGGATATGTCCCCGGGTCTAATCCTTCGGAATTAAAAACATTTAGTTCTGAAACTCCATTTCCACTCCACCGGAGCTCCCAACCACTATGAATCTGTCCAGGTATTAATAATATATTATCCTCCTGGCAGACCTGCTGATCTATTCCAGCATCTGCCGGTGGAAGTGGAAATGTTTCTGCTATAACTGGGCTCCTTGGTCCCTCGCACATCTCAGAGTTCATTGCACTGACATAAAGAGTCAGGGTGGTGGTGCTATTTGTAATTACATAAGTATCGCATAAGTTGCCATCGAGTACATTATTCAGGGGATTTGTATCATCCCGCCCCTGATACCAGTGATACCTGATTATATTATTCCCTCCACCTGATGCATGAAGTGTGATATCTTCTCCTTCACAACCTGATCCATCCGTGGCAAACGGTTGATCAGGAAGAGGCATAACAATGATTTGCGCCTCGGTTCTTATACTTTCACATCCATTGTGACCGATGGCACTTGCCCAGATGATATTGTTTGAAATTACCCTGTTAAATGTTACTGAGAAACCACTGGCAATTTCTACCCCTCCATTATCTGAATCATACCAGTTGATATTGGCGTATTCAGGATTTTGATTTACATAAATCCGAGTATCTTCTCCTGAACACACTTCTTCATCAGGAACAACAGGAGGTTCTACTACGGTTTTAATTTCAGCAATTACTTCCTGACGTTGGCTTTCACATCCATAGATGTTATTCTGCGAAGCCCAATATGATTTTGTAGTATTTATGTCCGGGGTATTAAAAATTGGGCCTGTTGATATGGTGGAACCCCCGAAGGCTGTTTCATACCATAGAAATTGTTTAAAATCATTATCCTCGTTCGAGGCATTTAATGTAAGGATTCCATGACCGCATCTGGAATCACCGGTAACTGCCAGTTTCTGAGGAATTTTATGGATATACGCCGTTATTTCCTTAAAACTACTTTTACATGCTCCGTATAATGTGATTACTTTGAAGTTTGTTGTTATTGCCAGTTCAGATGTTGTAAAAGTATTTCCCGAGGTAAGTAATATAGATTCATCCTGTGAATACCATTCAAAGGAGGTGCCAGCCGGTCCGGAGGCATTAAAAGTGACTGATCCCGGTCCACACCTGGTTTGATTCAAAACCTGTGGCAATCCTACAGTAATAACCTCGACATACAGTCTCGGTCTTGGAGGTAAAAACGGCAGATCTCCTTGTGGTGCTTTAAGTTCCAGTTCAGCTTCAAGGTAATGACTACCTCCGGAAGTATTCCACCTAACTCTAATGTCTCGGGCATAAACATCCGATAGCAACACACCACCTGCAATCTGCCAGCGATTATCATATAGATCCACATCGCTTCCCTCAAGGACATACCGATAGGTTTCACTGTCTGCACAAACGGACTCGGGACCCGAAATTCTGATATCCGCGTTAACAGTGGTTGAAAAATATGTGATAATAATAGTAATAAGGTAGCTGGCTGGTTTCATATGGGTTATGTTAAAATCATGTTAATCTATATCTTCATAATAGAAGTATTTGAATTGTTGAAGTATTTCCTTCCGATGATTCCTGATCATTGTTAACCTGCCAAAGTTGTCATATTCATAAAAGGTTGCCAATCCATTTTGATCGGCAATTGAGGTTATTCCTTTTAATGGATCATATGTATACGTAACTACCCTTGCGTTTACGGGATGCAATCGCAGGTCATCAATTAATCCATCTCCGGAAATCACAACCGGTAGAGGCGCCTGATCTGTTTTGATTCGATATTGAATTAGCTCCCATTGGTTATCCAAATCAAATTTCGTGACCGGATCTATGAGTTTTCCACCGGCATTTACAATAACTTCATTTTCTCCGGAATGATAGAACTGTAATTTGAAATCACCAAGTGTATCGATATTGGTTGATATATTATATCCGGTTGTCAATCGATATGAATTCATTCCAATATATCCAGTAGTTTCCTGATTCAGGATGAAATGCCAATTACCCTGGTCATTGCCTTTTTCCTCGAAACTTGTATAGGCTACTCGATCTTCTGTGCAGTTATTAACTTCCACAATCGGGAATTTCTTATCATATCCCCACAGGATGGATTGATCCGGTTGATTATAACTGCTGATTTTCATCAAGTTTCTATCAGTATGATCATATTTATAAACATGGGTGATCCGGAAAGAATCTTTCGGAAAAATGGCAGATGTTAAACTATTGGCGGTTATCGGTATATCGATATCCATGGTTTGCCGTGCTGTTGGTTTCCCAATAAATGGCTCTTCAATATCATAGTCTATCCTGTTAATATCCGTGATCAGCGTATCGGTAAAAGGGAACTTGACTATGAATTTCCGCTGTTCAACAGGGACAGATAGAATGTGATTTGATGTTAAAGAGCCGTATCTGGTTTCAAAATCACCCGAGTACAGGATTTGTGTCCCGTGAATGGTCAGGGAATCAGTATAGGTCAAAATTTTTGATATTTGCGCGTGTTCAGGATTATCATATAAAAATGCTTTCCTGGATGTGATCAAATGACTTGAGTCATAATTCCCGTATTCTTTATCTGTAAAAGCTCCCTGAATAATCCATGCGGACCGCATAAGAAAACTTGTCTTTTCAAAAATTCCTGACAGGTCGCTGATACTATCTTCAATGCAGTTTTTCCCAATAAAATTAAATCCAACTTTTAACCCTTTAAGGCTGGTGAAATTCCTTTTATCTAATTTATAGTCATTGTAATCTATTTGTGTCTTCTTTACAATCTGATAGTTATCTGAATCAGGTTCATACTTATAAATTATCTTTTCCTGCAGCAATCCGCGTTGCCAATCATTAGAAGTAGGTGGTGGGAATGGGAATCCATTAACACCCCAATCCATCTCAAAGCTGTATCTATATTCAATCTTTCCCCCTTTCCCTTCAGGTCCGTTATACTCTGACACTTTCGGATAGACAATCGGACTGCCTCCTGTTCCCAGCAGTGATCGATTTGATGATGTCCTGATAAGATATTCGCAAGGTTTCTGCTTACAGGGAATGATATACTCAGATTCCGAATCATTATCATCTTTCCAGATCGTCTGATAATAGGTGTATCTCGGATAACTCAATACCCTGGCTTCATCATAAGTGAAACTTTTATCCAAAGCCGGCAAGTCATTTAAATTGTCATAAGATCTGATATTTTTAATACGGAGTCCACCGATGGTGGTCGTTACTTGCTTCTCTATCGGTTCATCCAGTAGTTGTTCAAAACTGATCATAGCTTCAGCCTCAACACCAACTTCCCCCTGTACATGAGCTGATATTTTATAGTTATGATCTTCATGTAATAAATATTCATATGGTTCATGCCACATGGTATTCCTAAATGTCTGAGATTCACCGGTTGTCAGATCCTCAAGGATAACATAAGGTGTATGAGGTGCCATTCCTGCCTCGAAGTTGATTTTGATTCTTACAAAAGCTGTTTGATTGGGACCATTATTTGTGAACGATTCTGAATCCACAACCCAATCCAGACTCCCATCTGATAATGCACTAACCGTATGAGTTACTATAGAAGAATGGATCATTTCTGTTGTGGTAATTGAATTAGGTTCGAAGTCAAATTCAGTATATCCTCCCGTTGGGTAAATAACTTTTTCAATAGATCCTCCTTTAGAACAATTTCCACATGCATCCCTGTCTGCCCCATCATAATTCTCTACAGCTGGAAGGATGGTATCCTCGAATTCATTCTTACCATTATAATAACCCCAGTGATCCTGACCATTTGAATCCCGGGCAGGTATATTATCATTATTATAAGTGAATCTGTAAGGAGGCATCTGGTAATCAGGGGATATTTCCTGAACACTGTCCAATCGTAAGCGATAATTAAATAGTTCATTTGACGATACATCAGTACCAGCTTCGAAATATGAGTAATATAATTTCTGGCTTCGAACCAGAATCTCTTCAGATGTTTTCAACAGAATCTCATCAAGTTTCTTTCCTGTATAAAGATCTTCTCTGTTTCCTGAGGATACGAATTCCAATGATCCATGTGAAAAAACGATCTCACTGATTTTTTTTGCTTCATCATGGATTATCTGGCTGCCGGAAATTGTCTTTCCACTTCCACTGATAGCACAGGGAGGATAATTATCTGTAGTTAGGTATTCAGTCTCTGAGAACCTGACATCATAGGATAAATAGTGACCCTGGTATTTGAAAACAATCTTATCTGATCTATCCGGACTGATTATTTCCATCAGGTGCCAGGCTGATCTGAATTTTTCCTCGTTCGGACCTTTCATCTGAACTTCAGTAAACTCACATCCATCAACCCAATCCTGATATTCGTCAGAATAGTATTTACCGAAATAATATTGCATTCCTTCGGATGTCCTTATTCTGAACTGACTGATCCCATATTGATCATAGTAGGGTGTAATTTCAATTTTCTGAAATGGTATTGTCACTGCTCCTTCCTCCGGGTGAATAAAAAACTTACCTGATAAGCCATTGATATTGAAGTAAAACAAATCAGGTTCACCATCGAAAAAACCCTTAGCAAGATGCATCAGGAGTTGATGATCCCTTACATCATCATATGATTCTTTATTCAATTCCGGATACATATTATTGAATCCATATACTTCTTCATCAGGAAGTCCCCTGACTACCCGTGATATTGATCCTCCGGCGTGTATAGTCCAGCCTGTTCCAACCCAGCCGGCAATTTCTTCTACCTGAAGCCCGGAAGTATGATAACTCAACGAAACGGGCAAGCTGATCTCTCCCTCCATAAGGTTGAACAAGGGAATTAAGATTTGTGGGATTCCAGTAAAATGGCTAACCGGCATATCAACATATTTTCCAAAACCGGCCACACTTGGAGAAGGTGGAATTACTCCCTGAACTGAAGGTGTACCTAAATCAAATATATCAGAAGCATCCTGAGCATGAGAGCCATATATAATTGTATGGAACAAGAAGAAAGACAATGAGGCATACTTGAATGCCTTGATTACACATTTCATAACCAGTTAAAATTGATTTTTAATAAAGTGAGGAGAAATGAGTTGATTTAACCGCCATTACCCGGAAGGGATATCCCTTCCGTGGTAACAGCTGGCTTGCTGGTTGAACAAGCTTCCGAGTATATAGCTGGTCTCCCCTTGATCTTAATCTTAATGTCGTCTACAGTATTGCTTGTTCAAAATAGCCCCTTTCTGATCCGGAGGGAGATTTTTGCCTCCCTCCGAAATCTTTCAGGATAGCTGGTTGAGTTACTTACAGTTATTTTTTAAGACATCTTTTTAATCCAAATTTTAGTTTCCATGGTGAATTCGATGATCTATTTGAATCCTGGAACATTCTATAAAGAATTGTCGATTCACATACCCACCGATTACCTATGTGGACTTCTTGTCCAATACCCACATTATATGAATGATAATTTTTTGATATATTGTTTTCTGTGATTGAAAGTTCTGATTCGTATTCCGTCCTGAAAAAAAGTTTATTAATACTCGCATCCGCGTAAATGAAATATCGTGGATCAGTTTGCTGTGGATCCACATTACCTTCTGATTGACTAATGGAAATCCCATATGTAAAACCACTACCAACACCCAGCCATTTGCATGGCATATATTCTATTTCCGGAGAAATACCCAGAGATAGTATATTTGTCTGATTAACCTCGAGAGATCCTCCGATCAACATGCGCTCTAAAATATTTTTCTTTTTTATACTATATTCCCTGGGACTACTCTCACGCTTCATACCATTTATCCGTTTGAATCGTCTTTTCAAATCGGTTAGTTTTTTTTCGGCTTCCTTAACTTCCTTCGAATTTTCAATATGAAAGGATTTCAAATGATTTATCATACTTTCTTTTGAGTTACTTTCTGAAATGATACTATTAATTTTAGTCACTTCAGATTTCATCGAACTCACTTCATTAAATGATTTACTCAATTGATCTAATTCCGCTTGATGGTAAACAAGCTGGTCATTGATTTGATCCCAGTTAATTTCCGACAGGTTGGCTGAATAAACCGGGATGTTAGTCAATCCAGGTTGCGGATATTCAAAATCTTTCGATAAAAGGTCTTGATAATTACTAGTTGCAAGTGTATCCATTCCTTTGAACTCTGAAAGTATTGACAGGTATTGATCAGGCGACCTGCTATTTATTGCCCGGATTTGCGGGCTGTCAATAATGACCTTTTTTAATGCAGTACCTTTTATATACCAGTTTACAATCTCCTTCACTTCCAATCCCTGAAGTGGAAGGATCTCTTTGTAATCCCTTCCGGAGTCTTTTCCCATTTTATTCCTTATGTGCCAGGCATTTGATGTGTCAAGGGTTTGCTGCATTGTGACTTGTGCCTGGACACATAAGGAATGGGATAAAAGAACGATCATAGCTAGTTGAATATTTTTCATACTTCTATTCCATTATTATTAAGTTTTATCTCGTGTTTTATAACAATTCGAGAAAAACATTACATGAAAAACTCAAAGAACAATCAGTTAAAAATAACTTTTAAACTGCTTTTTTAAATTTGTTTAGCTAAGCTAGGGTTTAAAATATTCAAAAAAAACTTCGAATTCTCAAATTTCTTACATCGGTAATATCTGCAAAATTATTTCAGGCTTTTTGCAATAATTTTTAATCGTTTATTTTACTTATACCTTCACAGGGCCTGGATTTTTTTAAAAATTGTGAAAACATGATGTAATGTTCTTGTTAAAACTTCATGTTTTATACCTGGAATTTTATCGCTTTTTATGTGAAACCTTGCATATGTCGAGGGGTTACCGTGGGTTTTCATAGAATGTGGAATAATGCATTGAAAAATTACATGTGTTATCCATTAATATTTATTGTTTTTATTAATTCGATATTTCCATCTAATATTAGAATTCCCCTTAACGGGTATTTAATGATCCAGTTGCTGGATTAGTAGAAATTGTAATATATTAAGATTGATTATGGCAAATCCCGATTCAGACATATGGATTATTCTCCATATATCAAATTATTTACTTCGAATAGTTAGGGAAAAAGTATTTTCCATATTTTTGTCGAATTATAAATAAATATGAAAATCCTCAGATTTTTCTTCTGGACGGCTCTTTCAATACTTTCCGTAGTTTATCTGAATAAACGTACTGGGGATATACCACCTGCTGGAAAATTTCTGGATCCATTTCATGGATTCTGGCAAAATGCTGAAACACCTGATCCGAATATAAATTCTCTCTTAAACCTGCCACAATTAAACGACACTGTGAAAGTCGAATATGAGAAGAACCTGATCCCGCATATTTTCGCCGGCAATGAATATGATCTTTATTTTTCACAGGGATTTATTACAGCCGCCTTCAGGTTGTGGCAAATGGAATTTCAAATGTTGTTTGCAGCAGGACGGACCTCGGAACTGGTTGGGGAAGCGGCAATTGAACTTGACAGGATGCAACGAAGGATCGGCCTGGTTTATGGTGCTGAAAACAGCCTTTATGAGATGAAGAAAAACCAGGTATTATTCAACCATATCCAGGCTTACAGCGACGGGGTCAATGCATACATTGAACAACTTGATTATAAATCGCTGCCCATAGAATATAAACTGCTAGATTACAGTCCTGAGGAATGGACTCCCTTAAAAAATGTGCTCCTTTTAAAGTATATGGCTCAGGATCTGTCTGGGACGGACCATGATCTGGAAAACACCAACATTGTATCACTTTTTGGTAAAGAGAGGTATGACCTTCTTTTTCCTGATTTCCCGGAGAACGTTGATCCTGTAATCCCTGTAGAAGAAGAATTTGATTTCACACCTGTGGAGGTGATTGCTCCTGATACATTCGATATATATAAAGTCTTTATACCAACTATTTTTCCAAATGTTGAAAATGGATTTGGCAGTAATAATTGGGCCCTGAGCGGACAAAAAACGAAAAGTGGTAATACCATTCTTGCAAATGATCCCCATCTGTCATTGAGACTGCCCTCTATCTGGTTCATTCAACAATTGAATGCTCCTGGTGTGAATACCTATGGGGCTACCATTCCGGGAATGGCTGGGGTGTTGATCGGATTTAATGACTCAATATCCTGGGGTTTGACCAATGCTCCACGGGATGTGCGTGACTGGTACCAGATCAGCTTCAAAGATGAACACCGTGCGGAATACCTGTATAATGGGAAATGGCTCAAGATGCAACAGCGTTTTGAGGAAATAAAAGTTCGCAATGGAGAGTCGTTTTTTGATACTGTCCTTTATACTCATTATGGACCTATCGTCTATGAGGACAAATTTAACCAGGATCATGGCAAATCAGGCTTTGCTTTACGCTGGACTGCCCATGAACCTTCCAGGGAATTGTATACGATTTATCATCTCAACAGGTCATCTTCTTTAATTGATATTCAGGATGCAATCGATCCTTTCATTTGTCCTCCTCAAAATATTGTGGTTGCAACAAGAAGCGGGGATATAGGTATGTTCATAGAAGGATTGTTTCCATTGAAATGGAATGAGCAGGGAAAGTTCCTCATGGATGGTTCTGATCCGAAATACGAGTGGCAGGGATTTATCCCCAAGGAGCATAATGCCCAAAGTATAAATCCGGAAAGAGGGTTTGTCAGTTCGGCAAACCAGCATTCTTTTTCATCGAACTATCCATACTATTATTATAACTTTAAAAACGAGCATTTTAGAAACCGAAGGATAAATAACATATTCAGACAGGATAAAGATTTCACAGTGGAGGATATGAAGAAACTCCAGAACGACAACTTCAACCTGATGGCTTCAGAGATTTTGCCATTTATGCTGGATAGTCTAAATCTGAATGAGGGAAACGAAGACTTTAAGAAAATTGCCGATGAACTCAGGAACTGGGACTACTATAACGAAATCGAATACAAAGCCCCCAGCTATTTTGAGGTCTGGTGGCATGAATTGTATGAGTTATTGTGGGATGAATTTAATCTTGAAGGCCAGGAACTGGCTAAACCTGAATTTTATACGAGTATTCAATTTATTCTTAACAATCCGAATGATCCATTTATGGATATCCAGGGAACTGCAGAAGATGAAACCCTGCATGATCTGATTAGAATATCCTTTGAAAAAGCCGTGGATTCTGTGCAGACCTGGGTGGATGTTCATGAAACGGATCCGCTATGGTACCAGTTTAAAGATACAAAGTTGGAGCATCTTGCCAGAATTGATGCTTTCAGCAAGGATAAGCTACTTATTGGGGGAAACAAACGGATCGTTAATGCTGCATCAAAGGACTGGGGGCCTTCCTGGCGAATGATCGTGGAGTTGGGTGATACCATTGAGGCATGGGGAATATATCCGGGGGGACAGAGTGGCAATCCTGGTAGTCATTATTATAATACATTTGTGGATGACTGGGCCGCAGGAAATTATTTTAAGATAAAATTCCTGCGTGAGTTCTCAGGAGAATCTGGTATTAATCAAACATTAATCCCTTCGGAATGAGATTTGTAGTGAGACTCATATTAATCATAGCTTTCTGTTATCTGGCAGAATTATATTTCCCATGGTGGTCAATCGCAGCAGTGGCATTCCTGATCTCATATCTCATACAGGGAAGTTTTTTCAGCGTGTTTGTATCAGCATTCCTTGGTGTTGGATTATTATGGATTGGAATGGCCTGGAAAATTGATTATGATACCCAATCAATTCTTACAACTAAAATTGCAGAGCTATTCTATCTGAGCGAGACTACCTATCTTATTCTAATCACCGGGGCTGTTGGTGGTCTGGTTGCCGGAATTGCTTCACTTGCTGGTAACAGCCTCCGAAAGATTTTTAATGGTGAAAAAAGATCATCAGGATATTACTCGTGATAGTTGAAAACCTTATGCCCGCCTTTCATCAGGTATTGATCACGCTTGAATAATTTAAAATCTGCATGTACCATGTCCTTGATCAATGCCGGGAAATCATATTTTGGTTTCCAACCCAGTTTTTTCATGGCATTAGATGGATCGCCAAGTAATACATCTACTTCTGTTGGGCGGTAATATTTCTCATCGATTTTTAAAATTACTTTTCCTGGAGGTAACGTAATTTCATTGTTTTCACAGGCTACTACTATTGCCTTTTCGTCTAACCCCTTGCCCTGATATTTTATTTTTACTCCTAATTCTTCAAATGCTTTCGTGACAAAATCACGCACTTTATTGGTCTGCCCTGTAGCAATCACAAAATCTTCCGGTTTATCCTGCTGAAGCATTAACCACATGGCGTCAACATAATCCCTGGCATGTCCCCAGTCTCTGCTCGCATCCAGGTTACCCATGTAAAATACATCCTGAAGTCCCAGGCATATTCTTGCCACTGCCCGGGAGATCTTTCGTGATACAAACGTTTCTCCTCTGATGGGTGATTCATGATTAAAAAGTATCCCATTCACTGCAAACATGTTATAGGCTTCCCGGTAATTCACCGTGATCCAGTATCCATAGAGTTTTGCCACTCCATAAGGTGAACGTGGATAAAATGGCGTCTTTTCAGTTTGTGGAACTTCCTGAACCAGTCCATAAAGCTCAGAGGTAGATGCCTGGTAGATCTTTGTCTTCTCTGTCATGTTCAGCAAACGCACTGCTTCCAGAATCCTTAATGCACCCAGTCCATCTACGTTGGCAGTATATTCAGGTGTATCAAAGCTCACCCTTACATGAGACATGGCTCCCAGGTTATAGATCTCATCAGGTTGTATTTCCTGGATGAGTCGAATGACATTTGCCGAATCCGTCAGATCTCCATAATGAAGCTTGATCTTCAGATCTTTTTCATGGGGATCCTGGTAAAGATGATCGATCCTGTCTGTATTAAACAGGGAACTCCGGCGTTTAATACCATGAACCTCGTACCCTTTTCCCAGTAGTAATTCTGCAAGATAGGCTCCATCCTGGCCAGTGATACCGGTTATCAATGCTTTTTTCATATGAGTCAAATTTCTTTGGATGCTTTGTTTCTACTTCAATGAGGTAAAGATTTTATACAAACTTACCTGCCTGGAAGGCAGGGTTTACTAAGAAGTAATTTATACTTTATAGTAATCCCGGTACCAATTTACAAAATTCCTGATGCCTTCTTCAATGGGTGTATCAGGTTTGAATCCGGCATCGTTTATGAGGTCACTTACATCAGCATAGGTGGCAGGTACATCTCCATCCTGTATTTTCATGAAGTTCTTCTTTGCTTTCATCCCGATTGCTTCTTCCAGAATTTCTATAAACCGCATTAGTTCAACAGGATTGTGGTTCCCAATATTATAAAGTTTGTAGGGAGCAAAACTCGTAGCAGAATCAGGATTATCACCTTTCCAACCAGGATTGGGCTTTGCTGGAACAGGTAACAGTCTCGTTATTCCTTCTACAATATCATCAATATATGTAAAATCCCGCCTCATTTTCCCATGATTGAAAATGTCGATTGGGTTTCCTTCAATAATCGCTTTTGTGAACAGAAACAGGGCCATATCAGGTCTTCCCCAGGGGCCGTATACTGTGAAGAAACGTAATCCAGTGACTGGAATATCATAGAGATTGGCATATGTATGTGCCATCAATTCGTTTGATTTCTTGGTTGCAGCATAAAGTGAAACCGGGTGATCTACATTATGATGCACAGAAAAAGGCATCGTGGTATTCGCTCCATAGACTGAACTGGAGGAAGCATAAATCAAATGGGCCACAGGATAATGCCTGCATGCTTCAAGGATATTAAGAAATCCGTAGATGTTACTGTCGAGATAGGCGTATGGATTTTGAATAGAGTACCTGACACCGGCCTGGGCGGCTAGATTAACAACGCAACTGAATCCTTCAGCCTCGAACAGGTTGTCGATCCCTTTTTTATCCATGAGATCTAATTTGATAAATTGAAATCCTGTAACCGGTTCGAGTTCAGCCAATCGTCCTTTCTTCAGATTCACATCGTAATAGTCATTCATATTATCAATGCCGGTTACCTGGTACCCTTCTTCGCAAAGTCGTTTCGACAAATGAAATCCGATAAACCCGGCGGCACCGGTGACTAGTACTTTCTTGGTCATATCTTTGGTTTCTAAAGCGTTACAAAGGTAAAATTTTTAGGGAGGTTTCATTAAATGCGAGCAGTAATAATATTTTGTATATAATATTATGAATGGGTTCAAAGGATCAGAGGTTCCAGGTTCGGGATTGAGAACAATTAGACTTAAAGGATTATCATATAAATAAACATCACATTATTCCCGGCCTCCGAGCCAGGATCTCCATGATAGGAACATTACACAATTTACGGAGACCCTGCCTATCGGCAGACAGGCCCGGTTGGGAGGTCGTGGATGACATACGTTTTTTAGTGTGTTTAATTAAACTAATATGGTCCAAGCTTTAACCAGAATTGATAAGGGTGGCCCAGGGTTTAAAATCCTGGATTAAGTGAGAACCCTGAATCACATACCAATATTCAGTAATCGCATCATCCGCTGTGCAGCATTTTGAAGAAGGTCAGGAGCGTTTTCAAGTGAATATTTCAGGGGAACAGGTTTTTCCGAAATAGGTAAAATGTGATCAAAACAATTTTCATATAAAATATCTATGTCATCACCGACGGTTCCTGCGAAAGCAATCACCTTTTTACCCTGTTTTTTAGCAGTCTGAGCGACACCAAAGGGTGTTTTGCCATATTGGGTCTGCGAATCGATCTTACCTTCTCCCGTGATTACGATATCCACATTCTTAATATGATCCTCCAAATGCGTAATTTCCTTCACCACTTCAAATCCGGGTTTCATATCTGCATTCAAAAAAGCCATCAAACCTGCTCCCAATCCACCTGCAGCACCGGCACCAGGAACATTTTTAATGGTTTTTCCTGACATTTTCTCTATAAGATCTCCGAAGTGATTGAGTCCGGCATCAAGGATTGAAACCTGCCCCGGGGTAGCGCCCTTCTGTGGTCCGAAAACATAAGAGGCTCCTTCAGGACCGCATAATGGATTGCTGACATCTGAAGCAATTGTAAAGTGTATCGTTTTAGCCTCTGAAATAATTTCTGAAGCATCAATTTCTTCAATTTCTCCCAGGTATTTCCCACCCTGCGGAATTTCTTTACCGTACTTATCATGGAATCTCACACCCAGTGCTGATGCCATTCCCATACCCCCGTCATTCGTTGCACTGCCTCCAATACCAATAATTATTTCACTGCACCCTTTCTCTATTGCTGATCTTAATAATTCACCGGTCCCGAAGGTGGTTGTGTGATATGGATCTTTTTCCGTTTCTTGTAAAAGTTCAATCCCGGATGCAGCCGCCATTTCAATGACAGCCGTTCTTCCGTTTCCCAGAATACCGAAAAACCCATTGATTTCCCGCATCAAAGGATCATGGACTACCGTATTAATAATCTGACCCCCGGTCGCATCCACCATGGATTGAACAGTCCCTTCGCCACCATCTGCCATTGGTAAAAGGATGCAATCTGTTTCGGGAATTACTGTTTTGATACCCTTTTCAATGTTCCGGGCCACTTCCAGGGCACTTAATGATTCCTTGAATGAATCCGGGGCGATCAGGATCTTCATATTACTTTATTGCATTGTTGAAATCAACGTCATCATGTACCCACACGGAGTCCATGCCATATTTAAAAACCTTGGCGTTTTTTTCTCCAATCAATGTGTATTGCTTGTTCTCAACTTTTATGATCATTCCTTCCGTCAAGCCTACTACTGTCATGTCCCTGTTTACTTCCAGAAACTCTTCAATCCGCATGTTCCGGGATTCTCCTCCATGATTGGGTATCGTGCCCTCTGTATAATGAGGGTTGATTTGAAAGGGGATCAGGTCAAGGGCTGTAAAAGATGGAGGTTGAGCAATCGGCATGTCATTGGTGGTCATAATTGAAGGACAGGCCATGTTACTGCCGGCACTCCAACCCATAAATGGGATCCCGGAATGAACTTTTACCTTAATTGGTTCTATCAATTCTTCCTGATATAGTTGATTTAACAATTCAAATGTATTCCCTCCACCAATAGCAATTGATTCCGCATTTGTTATAGCTTTCAAAGGATCATTGCAGGTATGAATCCCGATCAGGGAATATCCAAGTTCTTCAAAAACTTTTCCAACACGGTCTGTATATTCATCATAAGAAATAGTGACGCCTGCGTAAGGAATAAATATAACTTCCTTTACACCCTCTCCTAAAAAATATTGTATCTCTTTACGTGGATATTCAAGGTATTCTTCTCCAAAATTGGTCGAATTGCTTAATAATAATAGTCTCATGTCCAGAATAATATTCCAATCTGTAATATACAAAAATGATGTAACTCAAACTCTTTCATAGCCTATACGAGGCTGTATCAAAAGTCTAATAAAAGGTTCACGCAGAGGTCGCTCCCGCCTGCCTATTTGCGCCCTTTGCGAAAAACCCTGCGTTCTTTGCGTGAAATTTCCTGTTGTTATGGTCTCTTATTATTCGAGACCTTATGAGAGATCCAATTCCACCAGAATTAGTTTTGTTTACAGAATGCCTCCCCAACCATCACGGTAGGTATGCTTAACATACTCAACCGCAGCCTGTTTGGCATTGATGGTAGCATATTGGGTATCAAATTTTGGATCACCATCGATTACCGTGAATCTATCACTGGTTACAACTCTGATTTCATCACTATCTCCAATATTTGTGACCTTCATGGCTTCACCATCCCACTGAAGTCTGCGTTTGAGATCCTGCAACCGAACGCCCAGGTTACCCATAACAACCACCTCATTCAATGGTCCGGAATAATTGAAATTAGAACTGGGATGATCAGGATCATTTTTCCTGATGGCTGCCAGCCAATCTGCTTCATGAGCCCCCTCATTCCATTTTAGTCCTGTATCTTCTTCGGGTCTTCTTAAAGTCTTTGGTCCGGCAGGATAACCAGGTTTTCCTAAAATGTAGGGATCCATTCCGTAGGTGCTGCAGATCATGGTGCCCTTGGACCCCACAAACATGTTACCGCCACCCCAATCACCCATCATCTGGCCATCTTCCATACCTTCAGGACGATCTGGCATCAATCCGCCATCCCACCATGTAAATGTACACTCAGGAAATGCGACTTTCTTCATATTATCCCTAGCCGGAAAATAATAGGTTACTTTCTCAGAAAGTGGAGCACTTTCAGTATTAACCTGTGATGATGAACCCTCCACTGCTACGGGATGTCCGTATTTCATGGCTTTGAACGCCGGGTCCATGATATGACAGGCCATGTCACCTAATGCACCGGTACCAAAATCCCACCACGCTCTCCAGTTCCACGGAGTATATGCAGGATGATAAGGACGGTTTGGGGCCGGACCTAAAAACAGATCCCAATTCAGGGTTTTAGGAAGCCTGAATTTTTCGGTTGGCCTTTCCAGACCCTGTGGCCAAATCGGCCTGTTGGTCCACGCATGAACTTCCTGGATAGTCCCCAGGTCTCCGTTCCAGATCCATTCACATACCTGCCGGATTCCTTCACCTGAGTTACCCTGGTTACCCATCTGGGTAACAACGCCTGTTTCATTGGCAATTTCACGCAATCTTCTCGATTCCCATACTGAGTGAGTCAATGGCTTTTGCACATATACATGCTTGCCCATTTTCATCGCCTGGGCAGCTGCAATGGCGTGTGTATGGTCAGGTGTAGCCACCAGGACAGCATCAAAGTCGTTCTTCATCTCCTCATACATCTTCCGGAAATCCCAATACTTTTTGGCATCCGGATAATCCTTAAAGGTCTTGTCCGAATATTTCCAGTCAACATCACAAAGACCAACCACTTTTGCTTCACCTTTTTGAACCATGTTTCTCAAGTTGCCACGGCCCATACCTCCTACACCAACGCCAACTACATTAATTACATCACTCGGCGCTTTATGCCTGTTACCTCCCAATACATAACGGGGTACAATGGTAAAACTGGCAGCAGTAACTGCAGCACCTTTTACAAATCTCCTTCTCGATATTTGAGCTTTGCCCGAATGTTTCTTTTTACTTTCCATAAAAAATGTTTATTAGTTAAGTTATTTCTGATAATTAAATTTCCTGGAATGGGTGTCAATTTTACTATTTAAATTTTATTATGCCAATTTGGAATCCTTTATTTCCTGCCTATCGATAGACTGACGCACCTTTGACGCTTACTCACATTGAGTTTTTCTAATCTGATCCAAGTGGTCGATTGAACCTGATGGGAATCGACATTTGTGGCCCCGGGTTTTAAACTCTGGGTTAATTTTTTTATAATTTCCTTGCAATTTCTGATAATTATATGAAACTTTCCACCTGGTTTAACCGTTTAGTTAAATGATATGGTTAATTTAACACCTACTGAAGACAAGATTTTCAAAGCTGCTACGGCTGTTTTTATTGAAAAAGGGCTCGATGGAGCCAGAATGCAGGAAATAGCGGATAAAGCTGGCATAAACAAGGCCCTCTTGCACTATTATTTCAGGAGTAAAGAAAAACTATTTAAAGCCATTTTTCTCAACATAGTTGAAGGTCTGAGACCAGTACTCATGGAATTCTTCATCGAAGATGATCATCTTGAGAATAAGGTTTCAAAATTTGTCAGTGGATATATCGATTTTATATCTAAAAATCCACATATACCATTGTTTGTCCTGAATGAATTAAGGAAAAAACCAGATTTCTTTCTTGAAATATTAAGTTCTGGTAAACTGATAAACTTTGGTAAAATAGAAAAAATCCTGGATAAAGAGATCAAGGAAGGCAGGATCAATGAGATTGATTACAGGCATTTTATCGTAAATATGATGAGCCTGACAATTTTTCCATTTATTGGGAAACCCATTATTCAGTTTTTTTCACAAATGGAAGATGAAGAATTCCGGGTATTTATACAGGAAAGGAAAAAGATCGTACCTGAGATCATCATGAACTCCATTCGTCCCTGACTATTGAATATTTGAATTATGAACAGATACAGAAATCTTCTAGTTGCGACACTATTAACATTTAGTATACAAGGATACTGTCAAACCGATACCCTGACGCTATCTTCCTGTCATGAAGCGGCTTTATCTACTTCACCTTTGTCGCGTCAGGAAGCATTGCTTAGCCAGAAAATTGAGCTACAGAACGAGGCAACAGGAAAGTCGAATTTACCTATCCTAGATCTGGTGGGAAAAGGTACATATCAGTCCGAGGTTATCCAAATCCCAGGAACCGGCCAGTTTCCGGAATACCCTGTTATCCCCAAAGAACAGTTTAATGTGTACCTCGGGATTAAACAGAAGATCTATGATGGTAACATTACCAGGGTTTCACGCGGTATTAATGATGCAGAAAATTTGGCTGAAAGGAACCAGCTTGCAATTGACCTTGATCAGGTGAAAGTAAACATCAATCAACTATACTTTGCTGCCCTGTTAGCTCAGGAAAATGAAAATATTCTTGATAACATCAAAAAGACTATATCTGAACAAAGAGCTGTAACGGAATCCGGAGTTATGAATGGTGTTATCCTTGAATCTTCCCTGTTAATGATTGATAAAGACCTCCTTTCAATAGATCAGCAGATCTTTCAGGCGAAAAGCGATAAAACAGCCTGTCTTAAAATGCTGGGAGTCTGGACCGGTCAGGAAATTGATGAAACAATGCAATTAACCTTACCGGCTTACGATATCAGCGAAAACCAGGAATTCAATAGACCGGAACTTGATTTGATCAGTTCCCAGAAAGAGGTGATTAATTCGAAGTCAAATATGCTGACCGCTTCAAGATATCCAAAACTATATGCCTTTGGTCAGGGAGGGGTTGGGCAACCCAATCCTATGAATTTCTTTGAAGTTGATCCCTCATCTTACTACATATTTGGATTGCAGCTATCTTGGAATATCTACGATTGGGGTAAAACGCGGTTGGATAAACAATCCGTTGAGATCCAGCAACAAATGCTTGATAGCAGGTATGAAGATATCGAACATAATCTGTCAGTATCTCTCATAAAACTTTACCAGATGGAGGAAGAGTTGCTTCAATTATTAATTAAGGATGAGGAAATCATCTCATTGCAAAAAAAGATCGTAGGTGTATCTGAATCACAATTGAATAATGGCGTGATCAGATCTTCAGAATACCTGACTGAAGTAAATAATCTTACTGATGCGCTTCTTAAAAGAAACATTCACGAAGTATCCCTTTCAAAGACAAGGGTTGAAATATTAACATTAACCGGAAATTTATAAACATTGATATCATGAAACGATTTATCATACTTTTTGCCTCAGCTTTTTCACTACTTGCCTGTAACAGGAATCATGACATTTCCGATGCCTATGGAAATTTTGAGGCTACAGAAATCACCATATCCTCCGAGGCACAGGGAAAGCTAATTGATTTCAAAATTGAAGAGGGGGATATTCTGAAGCGTGGTGACAAGATCGGGCTCATTGATACAACTGCCCTGCACCTGCGAAAAGAGCAATTGATTGCCCGAAAGGAGGTTATTCGAAACAGATTACTGAATATCCCTTCTCAGATTAATGTTCTGAAAGAAAGGAAAACCAACCTTCTGCGGGAAAAAGAACGTCTGGATAACCTGAAAAAAGACAATGCTGCCACTCAAAAACAACTCGATGATATGGCCGGTGAGATCAAGGTACTGGATAAGGAACTTGAAGCTCAAAATGAAAGATTAAAAACAAACAATGCCGGGTTGGCGGCCGAACTCAGACCAATTGATCTCCAAATAGAAGAGATGGAGGATCAGATCAGAAAAAGTATGATCATAAATCCAGTTAATGGAACAGTACTGGTCAAGTATTCTGAGGTAGATGAAATCGTGACTTTTGCAAAGCCGTTATATAAAATCGCTGATCTTGAATATCTGCATTTAAGAGCCTTTGTAAGTCAAATTCAAATGGATGACATAACCGTTGGCGGAGGGGTAAAAGTTCTGATAGATAAAGATGAGGATTCTTTTCATGAATATAACGGCAAAATTACCTGGATATCCGATAAGGCGGAGTTCACACCCAAGATCGTTCAAACGAAGGAAGAAAGAGTTAACCTGGTTTATGCGATTAAAGTGAAAGTTAAGAACGACGGTAAGATCAAGATCGGTATGCCGGGTGAAATAGTTATTGAAACGAAATAATGAATCCAGCAGTAGAAATATCGGGTATCAGCAAAAGCTACGACAAGGTTCAGGCCCTGAATAATATTTCTCTGAGTATTGAAGAGGGAGAATTGTTTGGCCTGATCGGTCCCGATGGTGCGGGTAAAACTACCCTCTATCGGATACTGGCAACACTATTACTTCCTGATGATGGCCATGCACACATGATGGGACTGGATATAATAAAAAATTATAAAAAGATCAGAAACATCATCGGATATATGCCCGGTCGCTTTTCCCTGTACCAGGATCTATCGGTTCAGGAGAACCTTGAATTGTTTGCTTCGATTTTCGGAACTACGATTGAAGAAAACTACGACCTGATAAAAGGGATTTACAGCCAGTTGGAGCCATTTCGTGACAGAAGAGCCGGCAAACTTTCTGGTGGCATGAAACAAAAACTGGCATTGTCGTGTGCATTGATCCATCGTCCTGAAGTATTACTGCTCGATGAGCCTACCACTGGTGTAGACCCTGTTTCACGAAAGGAATTCTGGAACATGTTAAAAATCCTTCAGCAAAAGGGACTTACCATTCTTGTATCTACTGCCTATATGGATGAGGCCACACTTTGTGATAAGATCGCATTAATACAGAAAGGTGAGATGCTATCTGTTGACACACCAGCGCAACTTATTTCAGCATTTGACCGTCAAATATTCGGTGTGAATTCCAGTAATAAATACAAAGCTCTTCAGGCTCTCCAGGAACTACCTAGTGTTCGGTCCGCCTATTATTTTGGAGAACAGATACATTATATAGACCAAAGAAAGAACTTATCAATTGATGATCTTGAAAAAGAATTATCCGGCAGGGATATCGAGAATTTAACAGTTACAACAGCGGAGGTAACGGTGGAGGATTGCTTTATTGCTCAAATGAACCCGGAAATAGAAAATGAATAATAATCATGTCATAGATGTCGAAGGATTGACCAAGCGGTTTGGTGATTTTACAGCTGTTGATCATATATCCTTTTATGTTAAAAGGGGAGAGATCTTCGGTTTCCTGGGGGCAAACGGTGCGGGAAAAACAACTGCCATGCGTATGCTGTCAGGTTTACTTAAACCTTCAGGAGGAAGCGGTCATGTAGCCGGGGTTAATATTTTTAAAGCGCCTGAAAAAGTAAAGAATAAGATCGGATATATGAGCCAGAAATTTTCCTTGTATGAAGATCTCACTGTGAGGGAAAACATCTGGTTCTATGCCGGGATTTACGGAATAAAAAGCAGAGAGATCAAAGAAAAAACCAGAAAGGTTCTTCATCAATTGGAGCTATCAGATCAGGAAAATTCCATGATCGCCAGCCTTCCCCTCGGATGGAAACAAAGGTTGGCATTTGGTGTAGCATTGGTACATGACCCTCAAATCATATTCCTTGATGAACCAACGGCAGGAGTTGATCCCGTTTCAAGACGGCAATTCTGGAATACAATCTATCAGACTGCAGGGGAAGGGATCACGGTATTTGTCACCACACATTATATGGATGAGGCAGAATATTGTGACAGGATTTCCATGATGGTCGAGGGGCACATAACAGACATGGGCAGTCCACAGGAACTGAAGGAAAAATATAATGCAGGAAGCATGGAGGATGTATTCCTTCACATAGCCGGAGAAAAACAGGTATGAAAAGGTTTTTAGCATTTGTAAAAAAAGAATTTTATCACATCTTCCGGGATTACCGGACGGTCCTGATCCTGTTTGGCATGCCTGTTATGCAAATACTTCTATTTGGATTTGCCATTACAAATGAGATTAAGGATGCCAGGATCGCAATTCTCGATAACTCAAAAGATCATGTTTCACAAAAGATTATTTCTAAAATATTGTCCTCAGGGTATTTTATTCTGGACACTTATCTGAATTCATATCATGAAATAGATCCAGAATTCAGAAAGGGTAAAATAAAGGAAGTAATCATTTTTGAACCTGATTTTGCCAAAAATCTGGATCATTATGGAAAGGCTTCCATGGAAATAATCACTGATGCAACAGATCCGAACACTGCTACCACACTTGCAAATTACACCCGGGCAATTCTAGCAGATTATCAAATGGATGTGAACAAAACATCGATGAAGCCAATCATGATCACTCCTGAATTCAGAATGGAATACAATCCTAATATGAAAGGCGTTTTTATGTTTGTCCCGGGACTTATTACGATTATTCTCATGCTTGTTTCGGCCATGATGACTTCAATATCACTAACCAGGGAGAAGGAACTGGGAACCATGGAAGTAATTCTTGCATCACCGATGAAGCCTGTACAGGTGATAGTGGCAAAGGTAATACCATACATACTTCTTTCATTTTGTATTGCACTCATAATATTAACGCTGGGTTATTTCGTTTTCGGTGTTCCGGTAAAGGGTAGTTTGATCCTGCTATTGCTCGAAACCATACTATTTATAATCACGGTCCTGTCTTTAGGCATTCTGATATCATCTATTACTTCATCCCAGCAGGTTGCCCTGATGATTTCATTAATGGCTCTGATTCTTCCAACTATTCTTTTATCGGGTTTTATTTTCCCAATTGAAAACATGCCGGTTTTGTTACAGTGGATTTCCAATATTATCCCTGCTAAATGGTATATAATAATCATTAAATCCATCATGCTGAAAGGAACGGGGTTTGGATTGATCTGGAAAGAAACATTGATCATCGTTCTTTTTGCCCTGTTTTTCATAGGAGTAAGTGTTAAAAAATATAAAATACGGTTGGAATAAATATGCGCACGATCAGATTTCTAATAATAAAGGAATTCAAGCAGATCTTCCGGAATAAGGGGATGTTGCCAATCATTTTTGTGGCACCAGTGATACAACTACTTATTCTCGCCTATGCAGCCACCTATGAAATTAAAAACCTGAAATTGTTTTTGATCGATAAAGATAAATCTTCTTATTCAACAAGACTGGTTGAGAAATTCACACAGACCGACCATTTCATCTTGTCTGGACAATCCAATTCAGAAAAGGACGCCTACTATAGTCTCGACATAAATGAATCTGATTTAGCCATAATAATCCCGCAAAGCTTTGAAAAGGATCTCACTACCTCCAGGCATGCAAAAGTACAGTTCCTGATCAATGCCATTGACGGGGCAAAAGCCGGTGTCGGTGTCAGTTATGCCCAGATTATCATCAATAACTATATTGAAAAAATTAATCAGGATTTCTCAAGGAAATATGTAATCATGCCTCAAAAGGGATATACCAAACCAGTTCTAATAAGCACGAATTCTTTAAACTGGTATAATGAAGAGATGGATTATAAGACATTTATGGTTCCCGGGATCCTTGTGCTGCTTGTTACTTTGATTGGTGGATTCCTGTCATCGATGAATATTGTCCGGGAAAAGGAAATGGGAACTATTGAACAAATCAATGTTGCTCCGATCCGAAAGCACCAGTTTATTATTGGCAAACTTTTCCCATTCTGGATCCTGGGTTTGGTTGAACTGGGAGTAGGATTAACGATTGCAAAAATATTTTTTAACATCCCGATGGTTGGAAGTCTGCCCCTGCTATTCGGATTTGCCTCAGCTTACCTGCTTGTCATCCTCGGAATTGGACTTTTTATTTCAACGATCACTGATACACAACAGCAGTCTATGTTCGTTACCTGGTTCTTTCTGGTGATTTTTATCCTTATGAGTGGCTTGTTCACTCCTATAGAAAACATGCCGGTATGGGCGCAGAACCTTACACTAATAAACCCCCTCCGATATTTTATTGAAGTGGTCCGCATGGTTTTACTTAAAGGCTCTGGCTTTATGGACATCAGATGGCACTTAGTAATCATGTTAATTTTTGGTATTTTGATCAATACAATGGCTGTGATCCGTTATAGAAAAACTATCTCCTAAATATTTCTTAAATTGGAATTAATTACACCCTGATCTTTGTTCTAATAATACAGGTGAGTATTAACTTTTTAAGGAGGCACTATCATGAAAAGCATACTAACTTCCTACATGAAAGAACGGATGGAAAGACAGGAGCGAAAGAAGATTCAAAAAGAACCGGGACCCGTCGTTACAATTTCACGATCTTTTGGATGTCCAGCGAAAATTGTAGCACAGAATCTTTGCACCGCCGTCAATAAAAAACTCGGTTTATCGAAAACCGTACAACATTGGAGATGGATCAGCAAAGAGATCCTTGAGGAATCAGCAAAAGAGCTGAAGATAGACAAGCAGATGATCAGAGAGGCCAGTGGTGCTGAAGAAAGAAGCGTCATGGACGATCTGATTATGTCGCTATCTAAAAAGTTTTATCCTGGAGATGCCAAAGTCAAAAAAACCATCCGGGATATTGTGATGAGTTTTGCTGGCGATGGACGGGTAATTATAGTCGGGCGAGCCGGTGTTTCGATAACCCGTGATGTTAAAAACTCGCTTCACATACGGCTGACCGCCCCCATCGAATGGCGAGCAGAAATGGTCAGTAAAATGCAGAATATTTCTCTTAACGAGGCCAAGAAAAAAATCCTTGATGTTGATTATAAACGAGGGAAACTGCGTGAATTTTTTGAAGGGTGTAAACCCGATAATTCAGTTTTTGACCTGATCTGTAATTTCCAGACCATGACAGAAGAGGAAATTCTGGGAATGATCATTAAGGTAATGGAATTGAGGAAGATGCTTTAAATGATAATTTGATTATCAGATTATCCCGTGGCTATGCCACGAGGATGCTCGAAGCTATGCTTCGGCATTCGATTGTTTGACGGAAAGGTTGATAAGTTTATTCGTTTATTTGGGAAATAACTTTGTCGAGTGAGGTTATATACCGGTCAGATCGTTGGTAGATCAATACAAATAGAAATATCCTGAAGTAAGGATTGTTTACATAATTAATTCTGCTAATTAGAATTTTAACGGTCTGACCGCTTGTTTCAAGATAAAATCCAACCTTTCGGATAGTCCTTTCTCAGAAGTTTGTTAGCCTCATCATTGTTAATGAAAGTACTTTTACTATCATCATATTTGAGTTTTCTTATCGTACGCTGTGCGATGGTTCCAAGAAGAACCGTTTCCGTCAATGGTCCTGCGTAGCTGAAATCAGAAGATGCCTTTTGGTATCCCTTTATTGCATTGAAGAATTCTTTATAGTGATTCTCTTTAATATGTCGCGGCTTTTCAGAATGCAACTCCTTGCTTAATTCTCTGAATTTGTTATTCGGACTAATCTGGATATTGTTATTAGATAAATCGCTTAAAATAGAGCCTTTTTCGCCAAAAATCAGACTTCCATTAAACTGATAATTGCCAGTTCTGGAGTTGTCATCTTTGAAAATTTCATGAAACGGAGGATACATACCCCCCTCATACCATTTATATGTAACCGGGGGCATATTCCCACGCGCAGGGAATTTATATGTTACGACCGACGATACCGGGCAGGGGTAGCAGTTATTAATTATTGTAGAGGATTCAATTTCTGTTGGTACTTTTAACTCGAGTCCCCAATATGCAGCATCCAACATATGACATCCCATTTCTCCAAGAACACCACTGCCAAAATCATAATACCCTTTCCACTTTGTGGGGAGATAGTCAGGATCAAATGGTCGCATGGATGCAACTCCAAGCCACTGATTCCAGTTCAATGATTTTGGAATACCGTTATTAGACCTATAATATCCTGGATTTGGCACACAATTTTTCCACCAGATTGCCGAACGACTGGTCCATGAATGTACTTCCCTGATTTCTCCAAATATTCCAGCCTGAATCCATTCTCTGATTTGAGACGTTCCAATGTTAGAATGCCCCTGGTTGCCCATTTGTGTAATAATGCCTTTATCCTTAGCCGCTTGAGCAAGGATCTTTGCTTCCTCAACCGTATGAGTCAGTGGTGTTTCACAATAAACATGTTTCCCAAAGTTGATGGCAGACAATGCAATGGGAAAATGCATGTGATCCGGAGTGGATATAATAACAGCATCTATTTTATCCTTCAGTTCTTCAAACATGATGCGATAATCAGAAAACCATTTGGCACCATTCTTTTCATGCATTGTAACCGCAGCGTTGAATTGTTTGCTTATGCCCTGTTTATTGCTATTACATTTCTCTACCCGGCTCTTATCTACGTCGCACAATGCAACTACATTTTGTGACATCGATTCAATTACAGCCTTCTGTCCTCTTCCAGCTACACCGATTATTGCAATATTAATTCGGCCAGCAGGTGATGGCAGCGTTATTGATGTCCCTCCAACGAAACCTGGCATTAGTACCGCGCCAGCACTTAGTGCTGATTTTTTCAGGAAATTTCGCCGGTCTATTGTATTCAGGAGTAGTTTATCATGCATAATCGGTGTATTTCATAAATTTCACCTGATTTTGATACAAATCACATTAAAGCAAATCCTTGAAATATTCTGCTGCACTTTCCCAGTCAACTGATTCGTCAGGTTCACGCCCGGCTCGCTCATATAATCGTCTTCTGGATTTCTTATCCTGCACTGCGATACGGGCTGCAAAAGCGAGAACTTCTTCCGCCACTTCGATTGGAACGACAATTACACCATCCCAATCACAACCTATGATATCCCCCGGTCTTACCAGTACCCCCCCACAGGAAATAGGCACATTTACATTAATAACCTCAGTCCGACCTGGAATAATAGTTCGTCCAATCCCGGCACATGCAACTGGGGTCTTTTGTAAAATAATTTCATCCGTATCCCGGGCATAGCCTTCTGTCACGATACCGACAGCTCCCTGTATACGTAAGCCCTCTGCATTATTTGATCCCCATATACCACACTCCCTTGCACCACCTGTTGATGTAACTACAACACAACCGGGTTTTATAAGCTCAGAAAACCTGGGCATTTCTATTCGATGTGATCGTTCTCTCATCATATTATTCCAGATACCATGCTGATCTAGCGCCTCGTTTAATTCTATCCGAGCAGGCATAGGTTGATTTGTAGGTGAAAATTGTCTTGTTACGGCCGGTCCCCAGAACTGCATTCCAAACCATAACGGTCTTATATCTGAGTCCATAAGGGTATAATCTGCTCGGCCTACTGCATCAAGTCCGTCGGTGACATCTGTAACCCTTAAATAATGTCTGAAGCGTTCTGCAATTTTGTATGGATCGATGTTGCTCATATTTGTACTGTTTTAATTTTATCGCTATAATATTGCAGACATAATTTACAAAAAATCCATATTTATTATCCAGGATTACTTACTGTTTTGTTTAAAACCGATGCGTGTTCTTGGCTTTTCCTGCTCTTTTATAAATTGTTTCAGATAATCAAATATCAAATGTATCTTTTCATCATGCCCGGCTACTTTCTTTTCCAACTCATCCATTTTTATCAGTAAGTCTTTGTTTGTCAGAAGCATTTGTCTCATCCTTGAAAATATTCGGATGATCTGTATGTTTACTTTTATTGCCCTGTCACTATTCAGGATACTTGATAGCATCGCAACTCCTTGCTCTGTAAAGGCCATAGGAGCATATCTTGTACCACCCCAACTTGAGGTACCAAAAAGGCACCTCAAGTTATCAATCTCCTGTTTATTCAACTCGAACATAAAATCATCAGGAAAACGAATCACATTCCTTCTTACCGCTCTTTTTAATTGCTTGGTTTCTACACCATACAATTCTGCCAGATCCTTATCCAGCATTACTTTCCGAGTTCTAATGAGGTATATTTTATTCATTACTACCTCATCAGGTATTGCAACTTCATATTGTTTTTTATCCATGCATAAGTTACATTTTCAGCTGGTACCCCCTATTCCCTCATATCCCTTTATCAATGTTTTTGATAACTAATTTAAGCTTCCTGATTCCTATATAAATTCCTGGTCCAGCAAATCCGCATTCCTCAATCCAAAATCCTAAATCAATTACCTCCCCTGCAAGCTGGCACCTCGTTAAAATGATCCACACGCTGTCG
>JBHOSY010000023.1:0-35952 GCA_042584165.1 Bacteroidota bacterium
CTTGTTGATCCCTTTATTCAATGACATTTCTGGTAAGAATATCATTTTTAACTTATTTAGAAACCAAACACTGATTCTCCTTTTTGCAGGAGTTGGCATTATTACAGCTTTGTTATCAGCGATCTATCCAGCGATGATATTATCATCATTTTCTCCTGTACGAGCGTTGAAATCTATGATCATGGTGAAATCCAAAAAACAGGTGAGACTGCGAAGTATACTTGTTATTGTTCAGTTCACTTTGTCAATCATTTTGATTGTTGGCGCTATCGTTGTTTTGTCACAGCTGCAGTTTATAAAAAACTTCAACATGGGTTATGAATCTGAAAATCTGATTTATATTGAACTACAAGGTCAGGCAAAACAGAATCATATTCCATTTTCAAATGAACTACAGGAAATACCGGGTGTGATAAAACTAACTAAAGCCGATAAGCCTCCTTTCTGGTCTGGAAATTCGTCCTGGGGATTCGATTGGGAAGATAAAGATCCAAACATTAAGGTATTGATAAATATGATGTGGGTCGATAAGAATTATTTCTCAGTTCTTGGAATCCCATTTGATGATGGAAGTTCATTTTCTGATCGTTTTGACAATTATGAAATCGATAAAATTGAAAACCTTGATGTAATTCTTAATGCAGAAGCAATCAGAAGAATGAAATTAAATGAGCCGGTAGGCAAATATTTTGGGTTCGGGGATCAGATGAAAGGTACAATTGTAGGTGTAACAAATGATTTTAATTTTGAATCACTGAAAAGATCAGTTGAGCCTTTACTGCTATTGCCACTCCAGGATGACCCGAATGTGTTTATAGTAAGGATTCAGGCGGAGAATATTCATCAAACCATTGAGAATGTTGAACAGGTCTGGAAAGAGATCAATCCGGTATCTCCATTTATTTTCGGATTTTTTGACGAACGCCTCGAACAGATGTATCAGTCTGAGATGCGAATTTCAAAGCTTTTTAAATACTTCACGGCTATCGCCTTGTTTATTGCATGTCTTGGACTATTGGGTTTATCATCCTATTCCATACAACGAAGAACAAAGGAAATTGGTGTTCGTAAAGTTGTTGGTGCCTCTGTAAGACGGATAGTACTGCTCCTGTCAAAAGAATTCACCAGATGGATTTTCATATCATTTTTAATTGCCTGTCCGGTATCATGGTACATTATGAATATGTGGCTTGAGAATTTCGCCTACAAAACTGTGTTATCCTGGTGGATATTTGTTGTAGCAGGTTTGATGGCCTTACTAATTGCAATTTTTACTGTGGGTTTTCAAACCATTAATGCTGCGTTGAAAAACCCTGTTGATAGTTTGAGATATGAGTAGTGAATACTCGCAATATAAGTGCATGATATTATCTTTATATTGAAAATTCAAGACGGTCTAAACAGAAACAAGGTTTCTGTTATCTATCCACTATATCTCTCGAGGTTGTGCAACCTCTATGTATCATACTTGTCTTCTATTCGGAATCGTAAACAGGATTTATCATGATTAAACATTACCTCACAACGGCATTCAGAAACTTGCTCAGAGATAAAATATTTACAGTCATTAATGTAATGGGCCTGTCTATCGGCATGGCAGTGTTTCTGCTCATAAGCATCTGGATAGGATATGAAAAGAGTTTTGATACATTTCATGAGAAAAGTGACAGGATTTATAAATTGATGGTAGATATGACATCCCCCAACAAGCCAATTACTATCTGGACAACCACTCCAGCGCTTGTGGGCCCGGTGATTGAAGATAAAATACCTGAAGTTGAAAAAGTAATTCGCACCTCATTCGGTACAAGTATCAAATTAGTCTTTGAGGATGAGCAGATTTATGAAACCGGGATTTATGCAGATTCAATGTTTTTTGAATATTTCACATTTCCCCTGCAAAATGGGAGCCCTGATCAGGTTCTGGATCAAAGAGATGCAGTGGTTATTTCAAATAAGCTAGCCGAAAAATATTTTAAGGGCAAAAATCCAGTAGGTGAAACCCTGGAGGTTAAGGATTGGTTTACGGCGGAGACAAGAGATGTTATCATTTCAGGTGTATTTGAAGATCCACCTGCAAACTCTACTCTCAAGTTTGATATGGTGATACCATTTGAAACGTTTCTTTTTTATACACCGTGGAACATGCATTGGGGAAATTACAATCATGCTTCTTATGTTGTGTTGAAACCATACACAAATGCATCGGATGTTAATGAAAAACTTAAAAATTTCATAAAGGAGAATCGACCAGATTCAGAATCTACTGCTGAATTATTCCTGTACTCGCTTAAGGAACTACATTTAAAGGATGATTTCAGTAAAGGAAGAAAGGCAACCGGTGCAATCGCTCTAGTCAGAATTTTTACAATTGTCAGTTATTTTATCCTGGTTATAGCATGTATAAACTATATTAATTTATCCACTGCAAATATTACCAGAAGGTATAAGGAGGTTGGATTGAAAAAGATAATTGGGGCTAGTAAGGGTATGCTAACATGGCAGTTTATGATGGAATCCTTCCTGTTAAATTTTGCGGCTCTTGTTGTTGCATTCACGGCTGTCTACTTTCTAATCCCTGTATTCAATAATACTTTCAGTAAAGACATATCTATTACATATGTTAATAACCTCTTACCCCTGCTCTCCGGAATACTTATAATATCTTCAGTATTTTCCGGGATATATCCATCTGTATTGCTGTCGAGATTGAATCCGGTTCAAATTCTCAAAGGAATCAGAACCGGATCAAAGATCTTCAATCTGAGGGATGTACTGGTAGTTTTCCAGTTTGCGCTGTCGATTTCTCTCATAATTGGGATACTCATTGTATTTAAGCAGGTAAATTATATCAAGAATAAAAATATTGGGTTGAATCGGGAAAATGTAATTCGCTTTGCCATTGAAGAGGCAAATAAACACAGAGAACCTTTCAGACAGGCACTATTAAATATTCCGGGAGTTAATTCCATTGGGTTTTTAGATCAACATCCTTTATATACTGCCAATTCCACTTCTGATCCAAAATGGGATGGGAAGTCCGAAGATGATGAGACGTTTTTTACAATCTTACAAACCGATCATGGCTTAATCAATACATTGGGAATAGAGATCCTGGAAGGTGAAAATTTCCCTGACAAAGTTCATCCCAGTATAGGACATTGTTTGATCAATCAAAAATCAGCAGAAGTAATGGGAATGGAAGATCCTGTCGGGCAAAAGCTAACTTTTTGGGATGTAGATAATGGTAAGATTGTTGGTATAGTGAAGGATTTTCACCACCAGACCATGCGTACAGAAATAAAACCTTTGATTATCTATCACAATCCAGAACATGCGTGGTTAGCAAATGTGAAAGTTACTGGAGAAAATCTATCCGGAACAATTGAACAGATATCCCAGGTATTCAAGGATTTTGAAAGCGGAAGAGCCATTGAGTATCATTTCCTTGATGCTGATTTTGAACGGATGTATCAAAGAGAAGTTTTGATGCAGAAGCTTACCTTTGGTTTAACACTATTGGCCGTATTCATCTCCTGTCTTGGTTTGTTCGGGCTGGCTCTTTATACTGTAAACAGGCAAACGAAATCCATAGCCATCAGGAAAGTGAATGGAGCGAAAATTGACCAGATTGTTTTACTGCTTTCAAAAGATTTTGTAAAATGGATAGTTATATCCATATCGATTGCATGTCCCATTGCCTATTATTTTATGGATCAGTGGTTGTTGAATTTTGCTTATCGAACAGGTATTGAATGGTGGATCTTTGCGGTTGCCGGAGGACTTTCATTATTAATCGCTTTTTTCACTATTAGCTTTCAAACAATCAAAGCAGCGCTTGCAAATCCCGTTGATTCACTAAGGTATGAATAGTATAATTTCTGCAAAATTCATAACCTGAAGCTTGAAATTATAGAATAATAATTTTGCTAATTTATCGAGCCTGTCAAATAAACGGATAAACAGATAAACTTATAAACCAAATAAACAATTTATTCTCAATCCATACACATGTAAGATTTGCAACGTTTTTGTCTTTTTACAACAGTATTTTATATATAATTTGCATTCGAAATCAGTCCAATTGCTTATTTAGATAGTCACTACGGGTTTAGTGTCCTTCATTTTTACGCCTGCCACGTAACATGCCCCATTTTACATTAATGTAATTGTATTTATTAATTCTTAGAGGCAAATGGAAAATATTACTCAATTCAACAGTACAGAAAAGTTAATACTCGATGTATTTAAACGACATGGGGTATCAATGTCAAGATGTCTGCAAACTCCCAGGTTGAACTACACAGCCAGATTCTGGGATCCAAAAGATCGGGATTTATTGAGTACTGCGTTAATCTCATTGATCAATAAAGGGATCTTGAGACAAAATAAAGCCGGTTTTATAATGACCTATAAAGGGAGTAGATATTTGTATGCAGAGAGAAGAACTCAGTATCCTGCTTCGGTTTAAGCATTATCTTTTCTGGAATATTTCTGAATTGGAATATTCCAGACGTTAGAAGTCTCTGTAATATGAGTTAACGGTACCCCTGAATTGATCGTAAATGGGTTTACAAAATTCGATAAACATATCCTGGTGGTGAGGAGGAGTTCGTTGTTTGCTTTTTGTTGCTCTCAGTTGTTCACGGGTCAAAGCCCTTTCATCTCCATTGAATGATGCCCAGCGATTAACCCACACAAATTCTCCGGGAAGTTTTTCTGATAATGCAACCTGATCAGTACCGTATTCAAGAATTCGCATACTCATTAAACCATTTGATTTTACTTCCTGTCGGTATTCAGTGTAATCAGCCTTCACTGTTCCGTATACTTTTTTCTTGGTTCCATCATTAAGCTCCACATCACCGATCACTACGCTATCCTTTTTTAATTCCCTGGTACTTTCGTAGTATTTGGTCTGGCCTACTACGAAATCATCGAAACGAAGGATCATAACCTGATCAGGTTGTTTTAAAGTTCGATCTGTTGGAGAATGAAAACGGACAAACTGATTTTCATGGTAATTATACAGATATTCTTCCAGTTGATCCTGAAAAAACTCCACACTTAATTGATAATTGACTGTGGGAACCGGAACCTGTTCAACAACAACTTTTAAAGTGGCAAGTTCCAGGGCCTCATCCATTAGTGTTTCAATATCTCTGTAGCCCCGGATGTAGCTACCTGCAATCTCAAAATGTTCATAAGCTTCGCGGGCTAGTCCCCGATCTCCGGTTTCCAATGCTTCTTTTCCAGCTTCATATCTAAACTTGGCGGCATTTTGTGAATATGTCCTGACTTCATCAGAATAGTTTTGAGGACTTATGATAATATCCTTACAGGCCGGACATCGTTGGATTTGATTATAAAGATTGTTTAGCAAATTATACTGATTTACGATTTGCTCATTTTTGAACCTGTCATTGGATCTTCTAAGTTGATAAACCTGGTCGGTATGATATTGCACTGCCTGAGGATATGATTGTTCAAGAACGGCTTTTGATTTTTTATGCCCGGGATTTTTACGCAGCCTTTCAATTGCCTTGATTGATGACTGATAGTAATTCCCTTTTTCAAATGCCTGTTTCCCGGAAGAACAACCCAACATCCAAATAACGAGTATTATTTGTGGAATAAATTTCAAATATTTCATCACTATAAAAATTTATAAAGGTAAGGACGCAATAATCAGACCATAGTAATCCTCTTCAAGATAAAGCATTATCACCAAATAATAAAAAATGAGCTGGAGAATATATGATTATAAAACCATGAGAAGGTCTGTTTTGGCTCAAACAGATTATACGATCAGGAATTAAGCTGTTTCCATAGTTGGATACTATTTTCTATCAAGTTATGGATGTATTGCTCTTCAAATCCTAATGCTATCCCAATTTCCATACAAATTTTTATTTCCTTATCATCGATTTCACCATCAAGTAAAGCCGTAGTAATAGCATCTGCTAATTGTTCTTCCTTTGGGAATCCTTCAACAGGGATCACTTTCGCAATTTGTTCAACCTCTTTTATCAGATCATCTACGTTCTCGATTGGGATATCAAGATCCTGAGCTTTTTCGATCAAGAACTCTTTTTCAAATGGATCCAGATTACCGTCGGCATAAGCTACTGCAATGATATTTTTGAAGTAATCTATTTTCCTTTTTTCAGGTTCAATCATTTTAATAGTCTCCTAAAAAGTAATTCCTTAATATAGAAAAATGTATCCTATTGTAAAAGAGAAAATAGATAAGAAAATACATGCCTCATATTCACAAATGAACAATTATGGAAAAATCCAATATAAATATTATGATTCCTGTGATTTCATATACCCAAATATTATTAAAACATCAGATTAATGTTGAATATGGCAATAGGTGATTACGTGCTTCTCTTTCCTTCCTTTAACTCTTTTTCAATATGGACAACCAGTTCATCACAAAGTATTTTTAGTTTGTTTGAAATAATTGAGTCACCTGTTGCAGTAAGGACACTTTGCGACATCCCGCCCAGAATATCTACATAAAATTTCTTCATTTCGTCAATACGAAGGTCCTTCGACCATAGATCGATTCTGAGAGTATTTTGTTTTTCCTGGTCCCATAAATTGATACTGACAGTTTTTGTCTCTGAATATTCCGGACTGCCATCTGTTGCCTGCCACCAAATTTTTTCTGGAACGTTCTGATCATCCAGTTCTACCTTGAAATTAATCTCAGTCTTTTTCATATATAAACGATTATCTAGGTTTCATTAAAGTTTAAAACCCTTGTCATTTCAGTCTGGAAATACCTAATACATGGATGTATCGTGTCTGGAAAAGTCTTATCACAGCTATTGCAATATAAGGATACGGTATCACACTTTCAGTTCAACTGCATTTCAAATCTGTTCTCCCGTCCTGATACAAAGGGATAGAATTCGATTTAGGGGAGGCTGTTTTTAAATGCCAGGTAAGAATCGGGATTTAAATCATCCGTGGAACAACTTTCCTCCAGGGCTTTTGCATCGATATCATCTATTCTATCGCATGGATCAGGGTGTGTGCTAAGCCAGACAGCCCATGAATTGTCACTGCAATGACCCTCATCGCGGATCTTCTTGAAGAATCCTGACGCGCCATTGCATGCATAATCAGTAGGTTTGAGGTATTTAACAGAGTTATCATCTGCCTCACTTTCATAGGTTCTGCTATATTTCAGGCCAACGACTGTTCCTGCAATTTGACCAGCTACTGTCTCAAGTTGACTTTGATTTTCGCCAAAAGCTAAGCCAAGAAGGAAACTGATTCCATATTGTGTCTGAAGTTGTCGGCTGGAGTGCCTTAAATCAGCATGTCCGATCTCATGTCCCATAACACCGGCTAACTGGTCTTCAGTATCAAGATATTTGATCAAACCGGTGTACACATATATGTACCCCCCGGGAGTGCAGAAAGCATTGAGTACTTCGTCGTCGTAAATGATCTTTACTTCCCATGCGAATTCATCTTTGTATTTTACATTTCCAGAATTCAGAATTGTATTTGTGATCCGGCGAATATGTGTATATGCTTCGGGGTATTCAGTTTCTGAAAGTATCGGAAACTGAACTGGATCCGATTCTATTTGATCAGATACCTGGCTCCCAAGCTTAATATCATCATTAACAGAAAACAATATAATATTATCATTTTTATCACAAGAGTCGAACACGTTTAATGTGACAAATAGGGCGATTAGAATAGCAACCTTTTTCATAACTTAATTTATTTCATGTAAAATTACTGATCCTTTTACGAAAACTATGGCAGATTAAAGGATTTTATTTACCAGGGTTCTGTCTTTTTCAAGTTGTTTTCTTAATGCATCCAGGTTTTTAAATTTCTTCTCATCTCTGAACCGTTTGATAAATTCCAGTTGAATGGATTCATCATAAATATTTTGATTGAAATTCAGAATATGAACTTCAACCCGTTTGGCAGTGCCATCAATAGTAGGTCTCAGGCCTATATTCAACATGCCTTTATGCCTGTTATCCCTTACCCGAACATATATAGCATAAATCCCAGTGGCGGGTCGGAGTTTATAAGTTTCAGAAATATGAATGTTCGCAGTTGGAAACCCGAGTTTTCTTCCAAGTTTATCACCGTGAATAACTTTCCCGTTTAATACAAAATTCCGGCCCAGGTACAGATTAGCTGTTTCAATATCGCCGATATTCAATGCTTTACGAATTTTTGTCGAACTAATTCCTATATGATCAATCTCATGTCGTGGGATCTCTTCAACTTCAAATCCATATTTAGGTGCATCCACGATCAGGTTTTCAAAACTGCCCTCACGGTTTCGGCCAAACCTGTGATTATAACCAATAACAAGTTTTTTTGTGCCAATGCTGTCAACCAGAATGTTTTTTATAAAATCTTCTGAAGATGTCAGGGCAAATTCCTCTGTAAAGTGGATTTTTATCAGGTGTGCGATACCATTTTCAGCCAGATATTCTTTTTTCTCATCAAAGGTGTTTATGAGCTTGAGAAAGGTGCTCTTGTCGTGATTCAGAACCATCCTTGGATGGGGCCAGAAAGTGATAAGTACTGTTTCACCGTTGGATTTTTTTGCAATTTCATGTAAACGCTTCAGAATAACCTGGTGCCCCTTGTGAACTCCGTCGAAAGTCCCACTGGTAACAATTGCATTTTTTAACCGGTGAAATTGTGCTATCCCTTCGTAGACTTCCATTCTTTAAAACTATTTACAAAATCTTCAATTTTCCAGGCATCGTCCACAGAATAGTTGCCAATCCTGGTTCTTCTAAGTTCGGAAAGGTATGCTCCGGTTCCCAAAGTTTCTCCAAAATCTCTGGCCAGACTTCTTACGTAAAATCCTTTGGAGCACTTCAAGTGGAAATACACTTCCGGTAGTCTGACATTGGTAACCTCCAGGCTATAAACTTCTACTTCCCGTGGTTCAAGATCAACCTGCTGACCTGCTCTGGCTTTCAAATACGCACGCTGGCCATCCTTTTTAATTGCAGAATGTGCCGGGGGTACCTGTAAAATAGAGCCTTTGAATTTCTCGATTACTCCGTTAATGTCTTTCTCCGTAATATGCCGAATTTCTTTTTTATCAGATACTTCAGTTTCAAGATCGTGTGAGGGGGTGGACTGACCAAGCACAAATACACCTGCATATTCTTTTGGCAGTGCCTGGAATTCATTAATTTTTTTAGTCATTTTCCCGGTACACGTGATTAATAACCCTGTTGCCAGTGGGTCCAACGTGCCAGCATGACCGACTTTTCTTACCCGGATAGTATTCCTGATCTTTTTTACCACATCGAAAGATGTCCATTCCAGCGGCTTATCGAGGAGCAACAATTCTCCTTCTTCGAAGTTGAACATTACAGCGTACTTATTAATGCGATGAGTCCGATGATCAAACAATAAATGGAAAAATAAATCAACTTTCCCTTTTTTACAATTTTAATCATCCATCTGCATGCAATAATTCCAGTGACAAATGCAGCTATAAATCCGGAAATCAGGGTAATAAAAGATATTCCAATTCTTGATTCTGGATTTTGAATAATATCCATAATATCTAATAAACTGGCACCAATTATGGGTAATAAAACCATAAGAAAAGAGAATCGGGTGGCTTCTTCTCTTTTTACACCACTTAGAAGTGCAGTTGATATGGTGGCGCCGGATCTTGAAATCCCGGGTAGTACAGCTAATGCCTGAGAAATTCCTATTAATAGGGACTTAAAGTAACTAATCTTACCGGCGCGTTCCTTTGCAAAATATGTAAAGGCAAGTAACACTGATGTGATTATTAGCATAGAACCTACTAATCCAACCCTTCCGCCAAAAAAGCTTTCAACTTCCTCTTTAAAAAACACTCCGATGATAAAAACCGGTATTGCACTTATCAGGATTTTAAAAGTGAAGTCCCATGAATCATTTTTTTCAAATTTTAGTAATCCCGAAAGAATTGAACTAATATCTTTTCTGTAGACAACTATGGTACTCAGGGCAGTAGCACTATGAACAATTATTAAAAATAAGAGGTTTTCACTGGTTTGAATTCCTAATAATGCTGATCCTAGTTCAACATGGCCACTACTGCTGATTGGTAGAAACTCGGTGAGGCCCTGAACAATACCGAGTATAATGGCCTCAACTACTCCCATTTATTTGTTTTTGTCTTTGGCAAGAATAGCAAAAAATTCGATTATAAATCCTGACATGACTATGATCGGCCCCAGTGTGATACCAAGAAAGCCAAATCCATATGTCTCTTTATCAATTGTCATAATAAAGAATCCTGATCCTATAACGATGATTCCAATGATCATCAGGATATAGTTCTTTTTCCCGAATGCTAGTTTTGATTTATCTCCCATGATTAATATAATTCATCCAACGACATTTTAAGGTATTTGTTTACTGATCGGTAGGTGCTGAGAAATCCAATTATAGCACCAAAGGTAATTAGCAGGCCAAATAACGACATGATCTCTATGGGATTTTGCAGGTTGTCAAGACCGTCAATATTTTGGTTTCCATATTGTAACAGGGCATAAAGTAGTGCTGATGCAATAATTCCTCCAAGAATCCCATAAAAGAAAGCTCGTTTTAAAAATGGTGCCTGTATGAAAGATCCTTTAGCACCGACAAGTTGCATACTCCGTATAAGAAATCTTTGTGAGAAGAGGGCCAACTTGATGGTGTTATTTATAAGGATTGTAACCACAAAGAGCATAATAACGGCGAACGCTACGAGAATAATGGCGATTTTAGCTGTATTTTTATTTATTGAATCCACCAGGCTTTCCAGATAAGTCACTTCAAATACTCCTGGAATATTCTCAATTTCCTTTTGAACAATACCCATATGTTCAGCCGTTTGAAAATCGTTTTGAATATTAATCACATATACATCCCTTAATGGATTTTCTCCTAAAAATTCTGTAAAATCCTCGCTGGTTTCCTGTATAAATTTTTCAGCTGCTTCTTCTTTGGATATGAAACGGATTTGTGGTTCGCCATCCTTTTTACTTATGTATCTGCTATCAGAAAGGATGGTCCTGATCCTTATCGTTTCACTTTCGGAAATGAATTTATCAAGGTATACCTGAACTTCGACGTTTTCCTTTATGTAGGTGGTTAGCTTTTGCGTGTATAAAAGCATCAAGCCAAAGAGACCAATGACAAATAAAGCGAGGGAAATGCTGAATACAACACTGAAAGACGGGTAGCTTCCCAGCTTCTTCTTCTTTTTATATTTGATATCTTCTGCCAAGGTTTAAAGTTCCTCAAAAATAGTAATTAAATCGGAATGGATTTGAATTGAAGGGCCTGCAAAAGAAAACGACCTGATAACAGGCCGTTTTTTAACATTTTTTATGATTCAGGTGTCTATTTTTTTTGTCTTAGCACATCTAATTCGGTAATTAGCGAGGCATCAGTAACCAGTTCAAGTGGCGAGATTTTGAGGGTGTTTTTCTTTAGATTGTAATAGTTGTTCTTATAAAACAGGTACATCTGTACACCCTTTGAGGAATATAAATCCATAATCTCGTAAGGGCTATCTTTAAAATTCCCATAAAGTAAAAGTATCCCTTCACTTAATGTATAATGAAACTGATGCTTGTCATCATTAATGGTTTTCATATTAAGTACCGATGAAGAACTGGTTACAGGTTCAAATGTTGTTAATTCTTCACTTATTTCAGGCATTGGATCCGGATTCGAGATTTCTTCAAAATCAGATGGCATGTCCGGAATTACGGCCATTGGTACATTTGCAGGAGTAACCTCCTTAACAGTTACTTCGAGTGCAGGAATTTCTTCTGCTTCTTCAATGAGTTTGTATGTCTCTTTTCCAGTTTCCTCAATGGTAATGGTTACCTCTGGTATTCCAGGAATTGTGGATTTATCAGTTTCAATCTGTTCTGATTCAGTACCTTGCGATAGGTCAATGTTATTTAATTCAGGCTTAAAAGTATCCTCAAGTAAAAAGAATGCACTTAGTGATGAAACAGAAAACAGGGTTATGCCAGCAGCCACTTTCCAACTATTGGGTATCATATGATACCATCCTACACTGATATTGTTCAGGTAAGATTTCAGCTCAATCCTTCTGGTTTCTTTAATTGTTTCAATAATGGCATTTTGAAGATCAAATTCACTTTTGAGTCCGGGATCCATCTCAAGTTGATGCTCGAGATCGGCCTTCTCGGAAGCAGATAGGCTTCCCTCAAAGTAGCCTTCAACTAACCTCTTATAATTTGTGTTTCCAGTCATATTCTAATCCATAAAGTCACTTGCCTGATATTTGGATTTCACCAGAGAGTCAAGCTTTTTCTTACACTTGTACTTTTTGGTCTTTGCCGTATCAGTTGTTGAATATCCAATTTTTTCGGCAATATCACTCATCGAGAGTCCATCAAAATAGTAGTACATCAGAATTCGGCGGCAAATTTCACCAAGTTCATTAATACATTGTCTGACTATCCTGATTCGTTCGTCACGATCTATGTCAATGTACATAACTTCGTCTTTCTGCTCATTGGATTGTCGGCTTTTTCTGTCGAGCTCTTTCCGCCAGAGGTTCAGACAAATGCTATAAATATAAGTGCTGATCTTTGAAGTCAGTACCAGATTCCCGCCAGTCACTTTTCTCCAAAATACAATCAGAGCATCTTGAAAAATATCCTTCGCCTCTTCTTCAGTGCCGCTGTTCGTGACGACCAGTTTGGTCATCATTCTATAATACTTCTTATAAAGAAAGTCCAGCGCCACTTCATCGCCCCTATGGATTCTCGCGAGTACCTCACTGTCCTTCATTTCAGCCTTCGATTTTATATACGTTCAGAATTCTAATGGTAACCGACGAAAGTTTGTATTTGTAAAAAAAAGGACATTTTTTTTACAAAAGTGCCTCAATTTACTTCTACAATCATTCAATTTGTACTTTTTTATGATAATAGTGCAAATTATTCTTCTAATATTGCAAAGATACTTATTGCTCTTTATTAATGCTTTTTTGTCGATAAAATTATCCTGAGTTTGACAAGATAGCATTTATCATTGTAAACACGAAATCTGACACTATTGTTATTGATAAACTATTGTTGTGATATTGATTATCAAAACGTCATGTAGTTCGGATATTCATCCCTATTTTGATTTTATTACTTCGTCAATGAATATGACCTGCCAATATTATTAAATTGATACTCCTTAAAAGATTTTTTTTATTTAAGGGCAAATTTCTATTTTTGATCGATAGCTTAAACTAACATCAATGATATGAAAACGTTTTCAAACTTTGCCCTGATTGTAATCTTTACATTTTCGGCCCTGGTGACTAAAGCTGGTGATGCTGATGATTTGCTGGGGATATGGTTTAACCAGGAAAAAGACGCCAAAATTGAGATCTATAAATGTGGCACTAAATTCTGTGGAAAAATTGTGTGGCTGGAAGAGCCGAATGAAGAAGATGGAACCCCAAAGATAGATGATGAGAATCCTGATGAAATTCTTCAAAACAGACCAATTATGGGACTCAATATATTGAGTGATTTTGTTTTTGAGGAGGATAATTTATGGGAGGACGGTGATATTTATGATCCGAAAGAAGGGAAAACATATTCCTGTTATCTGAAGCTGGAGACTGAAAAGAAGCTGAAGGTAAGAGGTTATATTGGGTTTTCGCTCATTGGTAAAACCAATTACTGGACAAGACCTGAATAATTCAAAGAAATATATCGGATAAAAATATCAGAACTAAATCTGGTAGCCTGTTAGCAGGCTACCAGATTTTTTTATCAAAATGGACTTCAGTGTTTTGCCTTTAGGAATCCTACTCATAAATTTGTGGGTTAAATTATAATACAGGAACAACTATGCAACAATATCTTGGACTGATGCAGCATATACTGGATCATGGAATAAAAAAGGAAGACAGGACCGGTACGGGTACAATCAGTGTGTTCGGTTATCAGATGAGATTTAATCTTGCAGACGGATTCCCTGTTTGTACTACTAAAAAGTTACATCTGCGCTCGATAATACATGAACTTTTATGGTTTCTTAAGGGAGATACAAACATACGGTACCTCCATGACAACAAGGTCACAATCTGGGATGAATGGGCAAATGAAGATGGGGAGCTTGGACCTGTTTACGGTTATCAATGGCGAAGCTGGCCTACTACCGACGGCCAACACATTGACCAGATTAAGCGGGCACTTGACCTAATAAATAACAACCCTGATTCTCGAAGGATTATTGTAAGTGCCTGGAATGTTTCTGATCTTGAGAGAATGGCATTGCCTCCATGTCACGCATTTTTTCAGTTTTACGCGGTCGATGGACGATTATCATGTCAACTGTATCAGCGAAGTGCCGATGTATTTCTTGGCGTTCCTTTCAATATTGCCTCATATGCCTTACTTACTGTGATGATGGCCCAGGTATGTAATCTGGCCCCAGGTGATTTTGTGCATACTTTCGGTGATGCGCATCTATACCTGAATCACATCGAACAAACAAATCTCCAGCTTTCGCGGGAGCCGCGATCGCTTCCGACAATATGGATCAATCCGGATGTGAAGGATATTTTCGATTTCAAGTTTGAAGATTTCAGATTGGAAAATTACGATCCCTGGCCTCATATTAAAGCTGAAGTTTCAGTATAGTGAATCCAACCTTACTGGATTATCAAAAAAGCTAAACTGAATTATCATTTTACTAATTATGTATTATCCCCATTTTCTGACTATTATGTATTTAATAACGTTGTGATAGTGTATAATGAATGTAGAACAAAAGATTAATAGATTGACCCACATCTGAATCTCCTCCCCAGCCTGCATTACATTCCGGCTGGTTTTGCTCTGGTGAAGCTACGCGAAAGCGATGCAGGCAGGAGGAGACAATTCCTTTTTCAGCATAGAAATACATAGCAATAAAAGAAAGCTGATTATATAATAAATAGCTGTAATTGTTTGTGAACCTAAAATTTACATTGCTCAAGTTCCCTCCTTGGAAGGACTTCAAGGGTGTGTTAATAAAAATTTAACTGTTTCTAATTACCTCTTAATCGGATCTGAGTGGAGATGATCTCTTGGTATATGTCAGCTATGAATGATACACCAAATATTGAGTTCTTAGATATCTTAATAAGTGATATTGTAATGCAGGCGTCGATTAAAAACAAACTGTTTTGTAAACATAGTGGTATATAAATTGGCATGAAGAATTCTATTTTTTACCTGGAATCATAATCATCAGCAATGCTTTATACCAAATTAAAATCCATTGATTTATGATAATATAACGCTTTCATGTAAGGATTATACCATTTATATATTTTTCATGTGTCACTGAATAATTATTGATTAAGCTTGTATTGTAGGATGGTGAGGATTAAGAATTGACTGTTTATAAATAAACTAGTGATGATTAGAAAAATATATTTCCTGATAATTCTGTTCATATTCGTAATATTTGGATATGAGGTGAATGCCCAGGATATGAAGATATGGACGTTAGAAGAGTGTATTGAATACGGACTTGCTAATAACCTTACAATTAAGCGAAGTGAATTTTCTGTTACGGATAATGAAATATTGCTGCGTCAATCTAAAGCAGCATATTATCCTACACTTAATGCCGGGGGACAATATCAGAATTTATGGGGGAGATCAATTGATCCAACGACAAACCTGTTTTCGACTGATAGAATTGAAACTATGGGTATTCAGGGTTCAAGTTCATGGACACTATATCAGGGCCGGTCTATCAGAAATTCAGTAAAACAGAATCGTGTGGATCTGCAGGGTAGTGAGTATGATCTGCAAAGAGTGAAAAATGACATAATGTTGGATGTTACTACTGGGTTTCTTACACTTATTCTTAATACAGAACTGTTTGAGAATGCCAAAGTTCAACTTGAAACAACCAAAGCACAATTGGAAACAACAAGTAAGCAGGTAAGAGCCGGAGCTTTGCCAATGAGCAGTGAATTGGATCTGATAGCACAGGTTGAAAGCAATGAGGTTGCTGTAATCAATGCTGACAATGATGTAAGACTTGCCAAATTGAATCTTCAACAAACCATGTTAATGCCTTCTGGAGAAGAATTTGATGTAGATATTCCTGAAATAGAATTGGATATCCTTGAGCCGGTTCTTTTATCATCCGAACAAATCTATCAGGAGAGCATAAATATTATGCCACAGATTAAAAGCGCTGAGAAATCTGTTGAAAGTGCGGATTTGGGAATTAAAATTGCACACGGTTTGTTAGAACCCCGGGTGTATGCGCAGGCGAATATTTATACTAATTATTCATCTGTAACATCTTCAAGAAGATATAACTATGATTCAAATGGCGATCCGATATATATAGAAGTCCCACTCGGATATTATTATAATCCTTCAGGTATACCTGAACCTGTTTACACGCAGATCCAGGAGTTTGAGACAAGTGAAGGAATTGGACCTCAACTTAATGACAATATAAGCCAATCTGTTGCACTGACTTTGTCGATACCGATATTTAACGGATTACAAAACCGCACCTATTACCAGCGGGCAAAGATCCAGTCAAACCAGGCCAGGACATATTCTGAAGAGGCTAAGCTTGCATTAAGACAAAGTATTGAACTAGCTTATAATAATGCCAGTGCAGCTTCAAAGTCCTATAATGCATCTCTCAAACAGGTAGCATCTTTGGAAGAATCTTTCAGGGCTGCTGAAAAAAGCTATAATCTTGGAGCGATGAATATTTATGATTACCAGGTAGCAAGTAATAATTTGTTCCGGGCAAGATCAGATCTTCTCAGAGCAAAGTATAACTATATTTTTACTGTGAAAGTACTTGATTTTTATTTAGGCAAACCTTTATCACTAGATTAATGGCAAAGAAGAAATCCAACAAATTACTATATATTCTGATCAGTCTTGCAGTGGTGCTGATAATCACCGCCGTAGTAGGAAAAAAGGCTGGTTGGATCGGGAAAACCAAGGAAATTGAAGTAGAACTCGTGAAAGTGAGTAAAACCACAATCGAAGAGAAAGTCAGTGCTTCCGGTACAGTTCAGCCTGTAACAGAAGTTAAAATTAGTCCTGATGTTTCCGGAGAGATCATCGAGTTATATATCGAAGAGGGAGATTCGGTTATTAAGGATCAGTTGCTTTTAAAAATACGACCTGATATCTGGATCAACGCTGTTGAACGGGCTACGGCTAATCTGAATCAGCAGTATGCCGGATTGGCTAATGCACGGGCGAGAAGGGCCAGTGCATTAGCCAACTATAACAGGGCAAAATACGAATTTGCCCGTAGCAAGGAATTAAAAGAGGGAAATGTAATATCGGAGGCTGATTATGAGTTAGCGGATGCTAACTTTAAGGTAGCTGAAAATGACCTTGAATCAGCCAAGCAAAATGTTATTGCAGCTGAATATACTGTAAAAAGTTCACGAGCAACGCTGGATGAAGCGGAAGAAAATTTAAGAAAGACCAGTGTATATGCTCCGATGACGGGCACTGTATCGAAACTTGATGTGGAACTCGGCGAACGAGTAGTTGGGACCAATATGATGACCGGAACAGAAATGCTGCGTATTGCTGACCTGAACAAAATGGAAGTCAGGGTGGATGTAAATGAAAATGACATCATCAGGGTTTCAGAAGGAGATACGGCCGACATCGATGTAGACTCCTATACCTATATGGATATAAAGTTTGAAGGAGTTGTTACTGCCATTGCCAATACTGCAAATGACAAAATATCGGCTGACGCAGTTACTGAGTTTGAAGTAAAAGTCCTGATCCTGAATGAATCTTACCAGGATCTACTGGAAGAGAAAAATATCACCTCCCCATTCAGACCCGGAATGACTGCCAGTGTGGATGTACTTACTGAAACCAAAATGAATGTACTGGCTGTACCACTTGCGTCTGTTACAACAAGGCATCCGGATGATACCGAAGTTGAGGAGAATGAGAAGAAAAATGAAGAGGAGAATTCTGAAGGAGATAACAACGCCAGCAGAGAAGAGGAACAAAAAAAGAAAGAAGAGGAAAAGGAAGTTGTCTTTGTGAATGACAATGGAACTGCAAAAAAAGTAGAGGTAGTAACAGGAATCAGTGATTATGATAACATTGAGATACTGGAAGGACTGGAAGAAGGCCAGGAGGTTGTAACCGGACCTTTTGTGGCAGTATCGAAACGGTTGAAAGGAGGGGAACCCATTAAAACGATGGATAAAGACAAGAAAAAGAAAAAAGAACCTGAAAAGGAGGAAGAGACCGAGTAGTATAAAATATGCTTCCATTTTGGAAGCATTTTTTTTAACCCGTTTATTAAAATACTTTTGTTAAAAAAACAGGTATTTTAACAATCAACGACTCTGAAAAGGAAGTGAATATATTACTACTCACATACCAGGGTGATATTGCGGGATCAACAAACTCAATTACTTACCTGGCAACTGGCCTGGAGAAGAAAGGGCACAAAGTATATGTGGGTTGCAGGAAGGAGAGTTTATTGTACCATCTTCTGGAAGGATCCGAGGTGAACCTCCTTCCAATGACCTTCAACAGTAGATTCGATTTCAGGAATGCCAGACATATTGCTGGGGTGGTCAGGAAATATGATATTGATATTGTAAACGCTCAATCCAGTTATGATCGATATACAAGTGTGCTTGCAAAATACGTTTTCGGGGCAAAGGCGAAGGTAATCCATACTCGCAGGCAGGTATCCAGAAGTATGGGAGGTTTTTTCCAGAATTTGTTCTACTATCGTGGCACAGACTCTATCGTGGCAGTAAGTGAGGGAGTCAGGAAATCATTGATTGCTGGTCACATCCCGGCAAGGCATATTAAGGTAATATATAATGGTACTCCGCGAGTAAAGTATGATAATGTAGATAGTGCGGATATTGAATCATTAAAAAGTAAATTAAATATACAATCAGGTGATTTCGTGATTGGTTGTGTCTCCAGAATAAAGAACCAGTTGCAGATAGTAAAGGCATTGAAATATATCCCGGTGAAATCAAAAGTGATTTTTGTGGGAATTGACTCCCAGGAGAATTTCATAAAGTACATCAGTGATAATCAATTGTATCATGATCTTTATTTTGCAGGTATTGTCTCAGGTGATGAAGTACTCAACTATTATGCTCTTTTTGATGTGAAAGTCCTTGCATCAACGCAGGAGGGATTATCACAGGCAATCCTGGAATCCATGGCACTTGGAACGCCAGTAATAGCCACGAATTATTCAGGCAATCCGGAGTTAATCGAAGATGGGTATAACGGATTGTTGTTTAAGGATGGGGATACCAAAGAACTGGCTGAAAAAATCTTAATTTTAAAAGATGATAAGCCACTCAGGGAAAAAATCATAGAGCATGGGAAAGAAACAGCCTTTGTGGATTTCTCCATTGAGAAAACGGTAGAGAAATATGATTCCTTTTTTAGAGAACTACTTAAAAGAACCGGATGAGTGAATCCGTAAAAATATCAGGTGTAGTAATTACCTATAACGAGGAAAAGAATATTGGTCAATGTCTCGCCTCGTTGTCTGAAGTAGTCGATGAAATAATAGTGGTTGATTCCTACTCAAAAGACCATACAATCAATATTTGTCGTGATTACAATGCAAAAGTAGTTCAACGGGCTTTTGATGGGTATATAGAACAGAAAAATCATGCAGCATCATTGGCAAATTTTGATTATATATTATCTCTGGATGCGGATGAAGTCCTCTCAGAAAAGATGATCCGGGAGATCCTTAAAATTAAATCTAATCCTGGATATGATATCTATATCTTCAACAGATTGAATAACTATTGTGGTGTCTGGATCCGTCACGGAGGTTGGTATCCGGATCAGAAGAAGCGATTGTGGAAAAAAAATAAAGCACAGTGGGGAGGAACCAATCCACATGATATGTTGATACCGGAGATGGATGCTTCTATAAAACATGTAAAAGCTGACATCCACCATTATGGTTATGAAAGCATTGAGGAACATCTTTCTCAAATAAATAAGTTTAGTGATATTACCGCCAGGGCAAAATATCATGAAGGCAAAAAATCAAATTTGTTTATTCACGTGATTTTAAATCCGGGTTTTAAATTCATTAAAAGGTATTTTTTCCAATTGGGATTCCTGGATGGATATTATGGTTTTGTATTCTGTGCCATAGCTTCGCTGAATAATTTTTTAAAGTATCTTCGGCTCTTCGAATATCATAGACGTGGGGATATTTAACCATGAAGATGAAGGTTTCCGTAATTTTCACAACGTATAATAGTGTTCCATGGCTTGAAAAAGCATTATGGGGTTGGGCTGCTCAGTCTCATAAAGATTTTGAAATAATTATTGCGGATGATGGTTCAACAAAGGAAACTGAAGATAAAATCAATGAGATCAGGGATGAATTTAACCTTGATGTTATTCATGTATGGCAGGAAGACAATGGATTTCAGAAATCAAGGGTTTTAAATAAAGCTATAACAGCATCTCGTTGTGATTACCTGATATTCACAGATGGTGATTGCATTCCCAGAAAGGATTTCATATCAACTCATATAAAATTCGCAGAGAAAGGATTTTTTCTTTCAGGGGGATACTTCAAACTTCCAATGGAAACCAGCCATTCAATCCGGAAAGAAGATATATTCAACGAATATGTATTCGAAGTGCCATGGCTTGTTGATCATGGCTTGAAATGGAGTTATAAAACCTTGAAATTAACATCTGAAGGATGGCTTGAGAAGGCTTTGAATAAATATACTCCTGCAGGTGCACCATGGAATGGACATAATGTTTCAGGTTGGAAATCAGACATATTGGAAGTAAATGGATATGATGAAAGGATGCAATATGGTGGACAGGACCGGGAACTAGGAGAGCGGTTGTTTAATAAGGGCATCAAATCAAAACAGATCAGGTATAGTGCAATTGTTGTACACCTGGATCATGCAAGAAGTTACAAAACCCGGGATTCAGTTGATAAGAACCTGGCTATTCGTGCACAAACCAGGAAAAAGAAGATTACATGGACGGATTATGGAATTAAGAAACTGGGAAATGGAGAGAAAGATTGATTTGAAGGTATCTGTATCATCACAATTGTATCGGGATGTATTAGGAAAAATCCGGAAGAAACTGAATAAGAATGCCGGGATTCCATGGATGAAATACAAAGAAATAGATATCCTTGAGGAAACTATCAGGAATCTTGAACCAAAAAAATGCCTGGAGTGGGGGGCTGGATTCAGTACGGTAACCTTCCCTGGTTGGCTTACCGGTGATTACAGTTGGCATTCGATTGAGCATGATTTGGACTGGGCTGAACGCATGAACCTGCTTAATATTAATAAAAGAGTATTCATTGATCACGTTGCTGCCGATAGTGATCCACCCTACGAAGATGAACATCAGGATGGCTCATATAAAGATTTTAAAAACTATATAGAAAAACCGAAGGAATTAGGAATTAATGATTTCATTCTGATAGATGGTAGAGCCAGGAAATACTGTGTGAAGAGATCCTATGATCTCTTGTCAGAATATGGCGTAGTAGTTTTACATGATGCAAACCGGGAGCATTATTATGATTATTTTCATCTGTTTAAACACCAGTGTTTATTTACTGATTATCTTAACATGGAACGTGGATTATGGATCGCTTCAAAAGAACGACCTATTGAGAGTTTAATTAACATTGCTAAATTTCAGCGAAACTGGCGAATCCATTATAAGCTGGGTATATTCTTTCGGAAAAAATAGAACATTAATAATCCTGGATTAAAACATATTTTTGAATAGCGGCAACCAGTTCCATCATCCAGGCAATACCTATATGAATCAACAATCCACCGAATATTGTGCGCATATATAAAGAAATTACTCCGAGGATATACCCACCAATTATTGAACTGACTGCTTCTCCCCAGGGTTTACCAAAATGATAGAAACAATAAATGGCAACCATGGGGTATACAGATCCTTTTCCCAGAAATTTCATCATGCCGAGAACCAGAAATCCCCTGAACACAATTTCCACAGATAAAAAATCAAGACCATATGCCGTTTCATAAATGAATGCAGCCTACCCAACAGTAAGATATTCGGGAATACTGTTTGTTTTAAATCTCGGGTAGTAGTCATAGAAATTCGGTTCAAAAGATGCGATGATAATTAAGGGAGCCATTATGGCAAGCATGACAGCATAAGGTTTCCAGTCGAAGTTTTTTGTAGTCATTCCATAGTAATATGAGTTGTTTTCCCTGAAGAAATGAAAAAGCAATAGAACTGGAATAGTAAGAGTAAACAGGCTTTTGATTTGATAAAAAGATCTTGTCCAGAAAATATAGGAAGTACCTGTAAGTTCTCTGATAATCTCTACATGATAGTGAAAGGATCTGTCGAATGCTAACAGCGTTATTACGAGTAGACTTTTTATCCAGAATCCTTTTCTTAAAATAAGGGGATCTCTGTATGTGATAGCGTAAACAATCGCAACCGGGTAGTAAGCCGCACCATAAAACATGATATAAAAGAGGATCCTGATATTTTGACCGTAATACTTACCGATGATTCCACTCTCAAGGTCAAATGTATAGTTAACGATAAGAGCGGTCGATAAGTACGATACGAAGAATAAAAAAAATGGCCACTTAAAACCGCGGATAAAATGGTCTTTCAGCGCATAAAAGATCTTTTTCAATACATCAGCAGGTTGAGGCTTTTCATTTTTTCATAAACCTTTAAAACCGGCAAGCCCATTACATTATAAAAAGAACCTTCAATCCTTTCTATTCCAATCATCCCGATCCATTCCTGAATGCCATATGATCCGGCTTTGTCGAGAGGAACATAATGGGTGAGGTAGTATTCAATTTCTGCATTATTCAGATCCCTGAAAAAAACGTATGTCACGGCGTCATCGATATAATATTCACCCTGATAACTGATACAGAAAGCACTGATAACTTCATGACAATTTCCAGAGAGTTTTTGGATCATACCTCTGGCTTCATCGATATTTGATGGCTTTCCAAGTATGTTTAAATCCATGATCACCACCGTATCCGCTGTCAAAATGATATTTTCATTATTTAAGTCTTCATAAGCCCTGGCCTTATGCTCTGCCAGGTATCCGGCAACACGACTGACCGGAAATTCTTTGGGATAACATTCTTCGATTTCTTTGGTTTGAATAGTGAATTCAAATCCCATGTCTCTCAGTAATTTCTGACGACGTGTGGAATGGGATGCAAGTATAAGTGGGTATTTAAGTTTTAGCATTTAAAAAATAATCAATTTGGAAAATATCAAATAACAAATAAAAATCAATAATCAAATATCAAAAATCCAAATAATTATTGGAATCCATTTGAAATTTGGATATTGAATCATATTATTTAATTTAAAATTACTTTTCCAGAATCCTGAACTCTACCCTTCGATTCATTGCTCTTCCTTCATCTGTTTCATTGTCGGCAACGGGCTCTTTCTCACCATACCCTTTTGCCACGATCTTTTCAGTATCAACTCCCTGGGAGATAAAATACTCACGTACAGAATTGGCCCTCCGATCTGAAAGAGCCTGATTTGCTTTATCAGAGCCAATCCAGTCAGTATGTCCGGCAATTTCGATTTTCAGGTTGGGATAGTCCTCAAAAAGTGGGAGAATCCGGTTCAATTCATTAAAAGATTCCGTTTTAAGATCCGCTTTCGCTGATTCAAAGAATATATTGTTCAGACTGATAGATTCTCCAGCAAGAACAGGAACTAAAAACAGGTCTTTCTTAATAACTTTATCGTTCGGATAATTCAAGGTGTTGATATTTTCATTAACTGAAATAAATTCATCAGCTTTCGCATAAAAGGCAAAACGGAAATTCCTGGGAAGTTTTACCCGGTAACGACAATCATCACCTTCAGTTTTCATACTGTAAAATTCTTTTCCTGAATCCAGATCTTCAAAAATCACAAGTCCCGGAGTAGGTTCTTGCGTTTTTTTGTTTAATACCTGTCCTTCAACAAAAACCTTTTCACACATTGTTAAGCCTTCCTGATAAAGGTATTCCACTTCCTGTGAAGCAAGTGTTCGGTTATATATCCTTAACTCGTCAATATTCCCTTTATAAGGCCTGTTTCTTCGAACTACCTGCCGGCCTATTTTCATTGTGGCTGCCGAACGGTAATTGATGCCTTTGCCTGTTTGTTTTCCAACAGCATCAAGCTTTCCATTTATGTATATCCTCATATCCTGGTTAACATTCCAGGTACCTACTATATGGTGCCATTCATCTGGAGGCAGGCGATGATGACTGAATGTGCCATCTTCCATTTGCCGAGGTTCACTTACTGCAAATACTACCCTTAGACTTTTATCAAGCCACATACCGAAATGATCTTTTTGTGGATCAAATGCCCACTTGGCCACTAGTGAGCTTAATTGATTATCGGGTGGAATCTTTGGATTTACCCAGAGAGATATACTGAATCCGGAAGACCTGCTGTTCAGAGCCTGACTGCTTCCACATTCAATATATGATGTTTGTCCGTTAAAATTATACGACTGGCTTTCACAGATCCCGGAATCGAGGGTGGCTTCATGCACTGTTCCAGGATTATTGTTCATCAGGTCGTCAGCATTACCGTCGAAATTGTAATAAATGATTAATCCCCTGTCTATCTGCACTGATTGCGAAATTGTAAAATAGGGGATAAGCAGAAAGCTTAACAATATGAAGGGAAACAAGTTAGTTCTCATAATCGGAGGTTATTCTTATTGTTAAATTTCGGAAAACTAAGTATTTATACAAATTCGAAAGAGATTTTGAATACTTAAAATTATCATTTTTAATTATTTGATCATAAAGGTAATAACATGGTTAGAAATATCTATAAGAAGATGAAGGATTACAGAGATACCGGTTTTGGAAGCAAAGTTGAACTGGAACATCCTGTCAGAATGATTAACCAGGATGGAAGTCTTAATGTAAAAAAAACAGGAATGAGTTTTCTGGACCACTATAGTATAATCCATCAGTTGATCAGTATGAGCTAGATGAAATTTAATGTGATTGTTATCATTTCCTACTTGGTTATCAATGTATTCTTCGCTGCTATTTACTGGCTGATTGGTATTGAATACCTTGGGATTGAAGCAGGCCCGGGTTTATTGGAAGAAATGCTGAATTCATTCTATTTCAGTGCACAAACATTTTCAACTGTCGGATATGGACGGATCAATCCATATGGGCATTGGATAAATATCTTATCTGTAACTGAGATGTTAATCGGTATGATGTACCTGGCTCTGGCTGCCGGGATCCTTTTTGCGCGATTTTCAAAACCCCTATCAAAGATTGTTTTCAGTAAAAATGCTGTAATAGCCCCATACCGGGACAGCAAAGGGTTAATGTTCAGGATGGCCAATGCCAAGGAGAACATGCTCCTTAATGTCGAAGCCCAGGTATTGATGGCCCTGGAACTTGAAGAAGGAGGGAAGAAGGTAAGAAAATTCTTTGAGCTTGAACTTGAAAGAAGGAGTATCAATCTATTTGCTCTCAGCTGGACAGTAGTACATCCTATAGATGATAAAAGTCCGATATGGAAGATGGAGCAGGAAGATTTCAATGAGACTAATGCAGAGATCTTTATCCTGATTAATGGAACTAACGATACTTTTGGTCAGACTATTCATTCGAGAACATCTTATAAATTCGATGAAGTAATCTGGGATGCCCGTTTCGTATCAATATTTGAAAACAGGAAGGGCATAACTTATGTGAATCTGGATGAGATTGGACGATATGAATTGACTGATTAAATTAGATTCATATTTTGAAAAAATCATATATCAGGCTACATTTGCACACCCAAACACCGGGAGTTCTTTTAAGATTTTTGTCTGCGCACGTGGCGGAACTGGTAGATCTGCCTGCCGGCAGGCAGGCGCGCTTTTGAATAGTATATTGCCCAGGTGCTGGAACTGGTAGACAGGCATGGTTGAGGGCCATGTGTCCTTTGGGCGTGCGGGTTCGATTCCCGCTCTGGGCACAATATGAGAGTTAAGTATTTCTTGGCTCCTTTTATTGTTTATTATTTTTCCCGTGGAGGTTCGATTCCTCTCGTGCGCACATAGAATTTTTCCCCTGGTTAGTGTAATAGCTGGCCAGGGGTTTTTTATTGGAGGATTATTTGATTATTCGATGGGATTGTCAGCACCCAGGGATTTGTGTTTTAAATATTTTTTGACATTTGATTTTTGCAATTTGTCATTTCTTTTAATTTTAATTTTAACCACTCGAAGGAAATGGAATTGATTATTTAGAAACACATTAAAAACTTTATACATATGAAATATCATTATTATGAAACCATATAATCTATTAATAATTTTCTTGCCAGTTCTTTTAATCACATATACAGCTAACTCCCAAAATCAAATTAGATCTGATGAAATAGAAGGATTCCAACCCAGAAATGTAATTTTTATATTAAGCGATGATCATAGATTTGATTATATGGGGTTTACAGGGAAATTATCATGGCTGGAAACCCCTGCGATGGATCGGATGGCGGGTGAAGGAGCCTATTTCCCAAACGCGTTCGTAACCACTTCCCTTTGTTCGCCCAGCAGGGCTTCTATATTAACCGGGCAATTCAGCCATACCCATAGGGTAGTCGATAATCAGGCCCCAGCTCCAAAAGATCATATTTATTTTCCGCAATACCTGCAGGCCAAAGGGTACCAAACTTCATTTTTTGGGAAATGGCATATGGGGAGAGGATCTGATGAACCCCGTCCTGGTTTTGATCATTGGGAAAGTTTCAGAGGGCAGGGAGTTTATTACAATCCTACGTTAAATATAAACGGAGAACATAAAACGTACGGAGACTCAACGTATATTACCGATTTATTGACAGAACATGCCATTAACTGGCTGAAAAACAGGGATGCAAAAAAGCCATTTTTTTTGTACCTTTCCCATAAGGCAGTGCATGGCCGTTATATACCGGCAAAACGGCACTTAGGTAAATATGATGACGTTGAACTTACATTGCCTCCCTCTTTTTATACCTCAGCTAAACCCGTTAAGGGGAAAAGTCACCCATATGGTTACAATTCGTATCTCGAGCCTGATAAAAATCAATTAGAACACCCGACCTTAGGTGAAGCCTATTATGGAGAGGGGCGTATGCCCGACTGGCAAAAAATGCAAAGGGAAAGCTGGCACGGAGTAGATTATATGTATCATGCTCAACATGTGAATTATGAAACGCTGATAAAAAGATATTGTGAAATGATCTTATCGCTGGACGAAAGCATTGGAAGTGTGCTTGATTACCTCGATGTGGAAGGGCTAAGCGAATCTACAGTGGTGATTTACATGGGAGATAATGGTTTTTCATTTGGCGAACATGGACTGATTGATAAACGTCACTTTTATGAAGAATCAGTTAAAGTCCCATTCTTAATGAAATATCCTGAAATGATAAGTAGAGGGCAGGTTATTGATAAGATGATTCAAAATATTGATGTTGCTCCAACCATTTTGGGATTGGCAGGTATCGAAAAGCCGACTCAAATGCAAGGAATGTCAATGATACCTCTTTTAAACGGAGAGAATATAGAATGGAGAGATAAAATATTTTATGAGTATTATTGGGAAAATGCATTTCCTCAAACGCCAACAATGCATGGCATAAGAACTGATAGATACAAATTCATTCGTTATCATGGCATATGGGATACAAACGAATTTTATGATCTGGAAGAAGATCCTCATGAAATGAATAATTTGATTGCAAATCCGGAATATCAAACTATTATTCAAAAACTTTCAAATGAAATTTATGATTGGCTGGAAAATACGAATGGCATGCAAATTCCTTTAAAAAGAACAGGTAGAAAAGGAGGAGATCACCGAAACCAGGGATTGTTTTAAATAAATATTGTTTTATAATAAAATCACTGTTGTCCGATAAAACTATATAACCGGATGAGCCATTTTACAGACTAACCCGGTATGTCTTCTTTTGAGTTAGCAACACAAAAAACCAGACATGGATAAAAATAAGGATTCTAGTGGACAGCCGGTTAAGCGATGCTGACATGAGGCATCTTTATATCATGGATTTAACAACCATTTTCTTCCCTTCCCAATCATTATCTGAGAACACCGGTGTTCTCACGTTAATCGACCAGGCTGTTGAGGTAAATTTCGATATTCGTATATCCATCCAGACTCAAGTTTGTGCCATTGCGGTCAGATGCATCATTGGGATTCAAACCATTTGCTGTTTCCCAGGTATCCGGCATACCATCACTGTCCGTATCTGCTTGCGCCGGTAAATCCGGAAATATTGGAAAGTCGTCGGGAAAGGTTATATTGTCAATAATATCACCAGTAGTATTAACGAAATCGTTAACTACCCTTATGTCAACACTATCTCTAAATGGTTTTGTTGCTCCTGCATTTTCAATAATTTCCAGCGCATAATCATAAGATATTTCAGTTGTTGTTATAGATTCAGTAGGCCATGGAGATAATTGTCTGTAAGATTCACTTAATAATTCATCATGCCAATCTACTCCAACATTCCATTGTGGATCCGATTGACTTAGCCTTGTTGAACCTATATTTCCATACACATATATCAATGGTATAGCAGGAGATACAGGATTGGAATATTGCAGTTCAAAAGAGTAAGAATTGGAACTTGCTCCTTGTTTCGAATAATTATGTATCCAATTTGTTTTTGCCGTACCTCCATTTTCCGGTGAAAGGCCACCTTTCCAGTTGTAACTCACATTATTTACTAGATCTACGATCATATCAACTCCGTCTGGTGAAGATATCAGCGGATTTCTGGCAGTATTATGGGCAATATAATTGTGATGAACAGAAACAGTATTTGGACCCGCGTATTTTCCTGAAACCATCAGGCCCTTACTGTGTTCCCCTTTTGGATGTCCGGCGTATCGCAAACCTTCAGAAATAATGCACCATTGAATTGTAGTATTCGTTACTCCACCAGAAACAGTAAATGTCTCGTCAACGCCCCAACTGAATGAAGAGTGGTCAACAATAATATTGTATGCTTTATTTGGTCCCCAGTAGTCACCCCATATATCAAAAGCATCTAAATTCTCAGGATCAGCTCCATCAGCAATCCTATGAGATCCAACTCTAAAGCGTATATAACGGATAATGACATCGTGAGTATTGACTAACGTCTGATAACCGGTTACTAATATTCCCCCTGGAGATGTTTGACCGGCAACTGTCAGGTAAGGATTATAGATATCCAGATTAGATTCTAAATTAATAATCCCTGAAATCTCAAACACTACGATTCTTGGATATGATGCCGTAACCGCTGCCCTGAAACTGCCAGGACCACTATCTGTTAAATTCGTAACCTTAATAACTTCACCGCCTCTTCCTCCAATAGTGTTCGCTCCGAACCCTTCTGCTCCTGGAAAAGCCAATAGTCCAGGTTCAACTGTAAGTTCTTCCTGAATTTGGTTTTGGCAGGAAAATACTGAATACATACTTACGGTATACAGAAGAAGAAATAAAAATCTTAAAGTTCTCATCAATATTTGATAATAATTTAACCTAAACCGAGCGATTCATAGAAGCAATAATAAATTATTTGTATTCGGATTATGATTGGTATCAAATCCATTAGGATTTAAATGTAATGATAATCGTATTATCTATTGAACTATATGGTGAATAGTTAAAAAGTGTGTTATCCAACCGTCTAAAATATACCAGACTGAACGAAAGATCTATGCTTTGCATAGCAAAGGCTCCATAATAGTTATACAATCAATATCTCAAGTATCATTGGAACTTATTATGTATTAAATTGCAGTATATTGAAAGTTCGAACTATGTGTTTTTTAAACAGTGTAGCTTTAATTATCATGAATCGCGCCCAGTTAACAAACCTTTACAGATTAATCCTATTAATCTTAATAATAACCACAAGTTTATCTGTCATAAGTAGTTGTTCATTTAAACAGGAGTCAGGTCAAATTGAGAAGGGAAGACCTAACATTCTACTGATCCTGGTGGACGACCTCGGTTATGGTGATTTAGGATGTTATGGAGGTAGCGATATACCTACTCCGAATATTGACAGATTGGCTGATGAGGGGGTGAGATTTACCGATGCACATGTAATGTGTGCTGTCTGTGGACCGAGCCGTGTAGCCTTACTGACCGGGCGATATCAACAACGCATGGGTGTGTACTGGAATCCTGATTTATGGCGGCAATATGACTGGGCACCGCCGGACAGTGTATTGTTGATACCCCAGGTGATGAAAAAAGCAGGTTATGTTACAGGACACATTGGGAAATGGAATATCACAGCAGAAGCCTTGCCGTATGTGGATGAGTGTTACGACTTAATGGACTGGAAAGGGGCTTATTATCCCGATGAAAATGGAGTTTACCTGGGTGTGGATGGACCTGGTTTCCGAATTGAACCTAATGGATGGGGGCCGCCCCGGCCCGGAGCTGAATATCTTACAGATAGATTGACAAGGCATGCCCTTGATTTCATCGATAATCATAAGGCGGAACCTTTTTTCCTTTACCTGGCCTATAATGCGCCTCATACGCCTCTGCAGGCTGATATAAAATATAAAGAGATCTTTAAGGAATTGAAAGACGAACCGAATAGGGTTTATGCTGGTATGGTCTCATCGATCGACGAAAACATTGGAAAGATTCTGGAAAAACTTACGAAACTCAACCTGGATAAAAATACAGTTGTGGCTTTAACCAGTGATAACGGACCGGCATATTGGAGAACGTACGACCTGGGATGGCCTGAGGATTGGCCTCTGACGCTGATCGGATCGGCAGGAAACCTGCGTGGACATAAAGGACAGCGATATGAGGGAGGACACCGGGAACCCTTTATTATTCACTGGCCGGGAGAGCTTGAGGCGGGTCAGGTTTATGGAGGGACTGTCAGCACAATGGATCTGTTACCAACATTATATGCAGCAACCGGGATCGAAATTGAAGATAATCTGTATGTGGATGGTGTAAATCTTTTGCCATACATCAAAGGGGGAAATAAAAATTCACCACATGATACTTTGTACTGGATGACAGATAAACAGGGTGCTGTAAGGGCAGGGGATTTGAAGATGATTATCGAATCTGATTCCAGTATGGTTTTATATAACCTTGCCAGTGATTTATCAGAATCAGTGGATCTAGCATCAGAAAATCCTGACATTGTAAAACAGCTCCTGCAATCATGGAAGGATTGGAATAAGGAATTTCCGGTTTCTGTGAGTAAAGGAGAGAAGTTGATTGTAAATTAAGAAAGGCACGAGCAAGGATGCTCACGCCAGGTGTTAAGGTTTTACTCATCGCTTTGCTCCTCGCATATAACTCCTAAGTATTTTATTGAATTGTGATATCTAAAATAACTAAGGTTCAGGAATTGGCATATGAATTACTTGCGTTTGATATATACATAATAAGCCCCACAGATTGGTTGATCTTTATCATCCTCAAACCAGGTGTGCAGGGTAATTGGGCCTGGTTTAAGTTCCATAGAAAAAGTAACTGCTTTGTCTCCTGGCTGAACTTTTTTTCTCTCTCCCTGAAATCCAAATGCCTGTGAACCATCGGTTTCACCTGAAACACCACCGATGAAAATCCTTCCTGCGGCAATTGGAAGAGCAGTATCATCGTCTTCCTTATCCATCAATGCTATATCACTTTCCCGTGGCCAACGGCGGAGTTCAAATTCATAATCACCGGGCTGATCTACATGTAATAACCAGTAACCATTTTTCAGGTCGCCCCTGTGAATCTGAACTTGCATATCTACAAATACATCCAGCCACTCACAGGAAGTGATCATCATTGGATTCTCCTTTTCGTTTCCAACGACTACTCTCTGCGGATCATTGGCATTATCCTTAACGTCATCCCACCATGAATCGAGGTGATTCCTCATTTTCTCAACAATTTCCCGATGCTTATCTATTACATTTTCTTGCTGTAATGGATCAGATTCAAAATCATACAATTCGTTGTCTCTTAGAAATCGCCATTTTTTCCATAGTACACCGGCTCCTTCACGTTGCATGATAGAAGGTGCAACGGGTGAAGGGAAATCAAATCCTATGGGCATACGGCTGTAATTGATAATCAGCATCCGGTCTTCCGGTGCATCGGTATTTGATCGGAGCGTAGGAGCCAGGCTTATCCCGTCAAATTTTCTATCTCCGGATACCTGGAGATTACAAAGATCGATTAGTGTGGGCAAAAGATCCTGGACCTGGGTCAATCCTGCAATATCATGTGGGTCACTTAGATTACCTTCCGGCCATCGTATAAAACACGGGACCCGGTGTCCGCCCTCCCAGAGTTGGGTTTTCCTGCCTCTCATGCCTGCATTGTAATACTGGGGACCGAATGTGCTGCCATTATCGGTAGTGAAAATCAATACGGTATTCTCCCTGATCCCTTTTGTTTTAAGAAATTCTTCCAACCTGCCCATATTAGTATCAATATTGCGGATCATAGCAAGATACCCAGTCAGTTCCCGTTTCAGGTTTACATTCAGATCTGTAAATTCCGATTCAGCAATGGCGGCTTCGATAACTTCCACGTCTTCCGGAGGGGCAATGTGTGGCCAGTGTGGTGTATTGGTTGGGAGATAGGTCAGGAAAGGTTCCCCTTCTTTGATGGAAGTATTCATCCATTCCATGGCACTGTTGAAAAAAATGTCTGTGCAATATCCTTCATACTTCTCTCGCTTTCCGTTATGGATGTATGTGTCGTCGTTGTAATTATTTCCCCAATAATCAGGTACAGAACCTACATGTGATGACGGAAACCAGAGGGTTTCATCAAATCCACGATCCTGGGGCCGGAATGGGTAGTTATCACCAAGATGCCATTTTCCAAAAATGCCGGTATTATAGCCATTTTCAGAGAAAATATCAGCTATGGTTGGTAATTCAGGGCGTAACAATGTCCGTCCGCTACTGACATTAATTGAACCGTTCCGGGCTGCATCAAGTCCGGTCAACAACTGACCACGTGTTGGAGTACACATTGGTGCAACATGATAGTCAGTTAGTCGCAGACTCTGACTATGCAAGCGGTCTAACTGGGGTGTTTCTAATATAGGATTACCGTGACATGATAGTTCTCCATAACCCTGGTCATCAGTGATTACCAGGATTACATTGGGCCTGTTCTTTTGTTGCTGATTGGCAGTAGTTTTTGCCTGGTCTTTATCGACTTGCGTATTACATGAAACAACGCCAATCGTAAGTGCCAGGAGTGTATAAAAAGATTTCATCTAAGTTTGTTTATAATTTGTTTTAAATTCACTTTTCCTGAAACATCCTCACCCGCTATTACATCCTTTTCATGAAATGTAGCCATCAGTATTTCCCCATCTTTATACCTTTCACGATCATATACAATCCAGATAAGGCCATTTTTATCCTGCACACCATCTGGGTAGGAAATATTCTGGCGTTCATCAAGAATGAGGCCATCATTCCAGGTATCACCATCATTTTTGGATATTTTGGCAGTCAGGTGACTTCGCCCATCAAATTTGTAATGATTTACCAGAAGTAAGTTACCAGAAGCGAGACGCCTGATGAAGAAACGTGAACCAGGGCTTGCTATAAGGGTTGCATTTGGTTTGCTCCAGGTGCGCCCTGAATCAGTTGAACGACTTTCCCAGAGATATCCACTTCCAGTACGAATAAGCATCCAGAGTGAACCATCGAGGAGTTCAACGATCATATTTTCCAGTGCCCAGGGTGGCGCTTTTATATCTCCATGTAATTTCCACGATTTTCCCTTATCGTTTGATATACCGACACTCTGGAGTTGTTTATCTCCTGCAAACCAGCCATGAATTGGTTCATTTGCATGGGTAACAGGCATCAACCAATCCCCATTTGATAGTATCGTAGGTTTATTCATACGAAAACTGTAGGGCACATCATATCCAACCCGGAATTCATTAGTCCATATTGGTGTTTTTGAATCAGGCTTATTGCAAATTCGGGCATATACTGCATGGTAGGCATTATCCTTATTCCCTCGATTAAAGATGTACCAGAGTCGACCTTCAGGATCAATCCATAATGTTGGGTCGAATGACCGTCCGTTGTCGTTTGGTTTTACTAACGGTTCCGGAGGGGTGAAATTCCTGCCATTATCATCGCTATAGCAAAGATATCCTGTATTTTGCGGGGCCGGTTCTTTTGATCCACCAGAGTACCACGATATAAAAATCCGGCCCTTCTCGGTGACTTCGAGACCAGGAATACCCTGCCATGTTCGTGAAGCATTATCTGTATGTGGAATATGCTTTTCAGTCTGGGCCATCAGGTGAGACATAATAAGTAGACTCATTAAGAAACCCATAGGTATCATTCCTATATAATGTCTATCGATACAATTATTAAAATATGCCTTATACATCAGTCAGTATATATCTGGTTTTTATTCTATGCTGACATTTGTCTCTCTTTTGAACAATATACTTAGCAGGATTCCAACTACGATTAAAGTTAACCAATCGATAGTTATTGCAGCCACCTCAAATATGCAAGAACGATCAATGCCATGTTTAGCAGATACATAAACCAGCGAAGAAATTGTCATTACAAAACTTAAACTCAGTATCCATCGAATGGTTCTTTCCAACCTGTTGGAACCTGAAAAAGCAAGCGCAATAAACAGATACGAAATGCTCATCATTAAATATCCCAGTTCCTCCAGAGCAATGAAGATACCATGTGGGTTATATTGAGTTAAAAGTGCAATACCATCTGTTTCTCCATTTACGATACTGGTCTGAATGACGGTAATCTGGATAAAATAATCTGTAATTAACAAACCAGCTGTCATAACCGCAAACACAAATCCCAATTGACTGAATATCTTTCTTTCCCGGGGGATATAATGATGGATAGAAGCGATAAGAATAACAAAAATGATATTAATGATCATAGCCGGGTACATCCATAAATAATCCTTTGGGAATCGTGATGCAATATCTGTATATGGATATTCGATGCAATCTCCTGGACAGTTCGGACCGGCTATCGGTATGGCAGTTATTGCCAGACCAAATGCGATTACGGTCATTACAACCACTGATATAGCCGAATAATATCCAACCTGGTTGGAGATATTTGAATTACTTCTATAGGAACTCATACTTGTTTTTATGCCAACTTAAAATATAATACTATTGAAAAGACAATCACAATTACAGCTGAAATTCGGTGCAGTAATAGTGCTTTTCTGTTGTCAGGTGATTCCCTGCTTAGGATTCCTCCTGAAACCAGCCCGGTTACATAAAATATTCCACCTGCTATTATGATCGAAAAGTTCATTATGTTGCCCAGAATGCCATCCTTTATATGGTTTATAATGATTATCGAGAATATAATAGCCAGCAGTGTTAAAAGTTTATGAAATGTTAATACCAGTTTACTATACGGTTGACCTTTTCTGGTTAACCATATCCCGGATAGGATCATTAACAGAATGAATATCACGGTGAGGATTAATTTTGATTCTATCGTGTTCATATCTATATATTTATATTGCCTCAACGTCAAATTTGTTATACAAATTGAGACATTGAGGGGGAAGGATTATAATTTCAGGTTCCATTGGTTTTTGTACTTATACTGATTCAGCTTTCCTGGCATCGATCCATTTCTGAAAGGTGGTTTCGGGTTTACCAAGAATTTTGTCAGTGTTCTCTGAACTTCCGGTTTCTTTGACCTTGTGAAAATAGGAAAATAAAAGGGCGGCATTTTTCAGTTCTTTCTTTCCAGTAAGTGTTGCGATAATTTTCATAATATTTTTTATCTGTA
>JBHOSY010000024.1:0-34696 GCA_042584165.1 Bacteroidota bacterium
TACGCCAAAATCTCTGGAAGGGTATTATCAGGAAACCGGGAGAGCTGGTCGAGATGGTCTGGAAGGAAACTGTATCATGTTCTATAGTTATAATGATATCCTCAAGCTTGAAAAATTCAACAAAGATAAAACTGTTACAGAACGAGAAAATGCACGTATTCTGCTGGATGAAATGGCATCATATTCGGAATCATCAGAATGTCGCAGGAAACAGTTACTCCATTATTTTGGAGAAGAGTATAAGGGTGAAGAATGTGGTAAAACAATGTGGTGTGACAGTTGCAGGCACCCTGTAGAAAAGTTTGAAGGTAAGAAATATGCAATAATGGCTATTAATGCCGCCTTGCAGACCGGTGAAAGGTTTGGCCTCAATCACCTGGCAAATGTGATAAGAGGAGTCGAAAATCAATATGTTAAGAGCTATAAACACAATGACATTGAAATATTTGGCAAAGGGAAAGAAAAAGATGAGGATTTCTGGAAAAACATAATCAGGTCAATTAGTATACATGGACTGCTCAAGAAAGATATTGAGGTCATAGGAGTGCTGAAAGTTACTGATAGGGGGAAAGAATTTCTTAATAATCCAGTTTCCATAAAGATATCCGAAAAACATGACTATACTGTCGAAGATGAGGATGAAAATGGAGAAAGGGAACCCATGCCACAAATGGCCTATGATGAAACGTTATTCAGTATCCTTAAAAGTCTGAGAAAGAATATAGCCAAAGAGAAAGGATTTCCACCCTATGTGATTTTCCAGGATCCATCCCTGGAGGAGATGGCAACCACTTATCCTACATCTGAGGATGAACTGGCCCAGATCAATGGTGTTGGAAAGGGTAAAATAGAGAAATTTGGAAAACCATTTGTTGAGGCTATTAGTGATTATGTTGAGGAAAATGATATTACTACTGCCTCTGATGTGGTAGTTAAAACATCAGGTAATAAATCCAGAACCAAAATTAATATAATTCAACAAATTGATCGAAAGACAGATCTTGAGGAAATCGCTGAATCCAAAGGAATGACCTTCCCAGAACTGCTTAGTGAGCTGGAACAGATATGTTATTCAGGAACTCGATTAAATCTTGATTATTATATTGAAGAATATATGGATGATGAAGTCAGGGATGAAATATTCGATTATTTTTTGAATGCTGAGAATGATAGTATCCTGGATGCTCTGAATGAATTTAGTGATTTTGGTTTTGAGGAGGAAGACATGAGATTAATGAGAATAAAATTTTTATCAGAATTTGCAAATTAAAAATATAGCTACTTTTTAGACTGAAACTCATGAATGTATTAATCATTGGATCAGGGGGGAGGGAACATACCATTGCATGGAAGATACATCAAAGCCCCAACTGTCAAAATCTTTTCGTTGCTCCAGGAAATGCTGGCACACAAACCATTGCCACAAATGTAAATATATCACCAAGCGATTTTGGTGCAATTGAAGAATTCGTTATTAAAAATAAAATTAACCTGGTTGTGATCGGCCCCGAAGCTCCACTGGTTGATGGTATTAGAGATTATTTTGAATCCACAGAATTGCTAAGGGATATCCCATTTGTTGGTCCGACGAAAAAAGGGGCAATGCTTGAAGGGAGTAAGGATTTTGCCAATCAATTTATGGCAAATCATAATATTCCCACGGCGGGGTCCAGAACATTTACCGTGAAGGATCTTGATGAAGCATATGATTATATCGAAAAGCAAAACCTCCCTGTTGTACTTAAAGCCGATGGATTAGCTGCGGGTAAAGGAGTACTTATTTGTCCTACTCATGAAGAGGCAAAGGATAACATCCGGGAAATGTTAGAAGAAAAAAAATTCGGATCTGCAAGTGAGAAAGTAGTTATTGAAGACTTTCTGAATGGTATCGAATTATCAGTGTTTGTACTAACAGACGGTAAAGACTATGTTTTACTTCCTGAAGCAAAAGACTATAAACGAATTGGCGAACATGATACCGGCCCTAATACAGGAGGCATGGGTTCCGTATCACCGGTGAATTTTGCAAATACTACATTCCTTCAGAAAGTAGAGAACAGGATTATAAAACCAACCATCCAGGGATTGCAAAAGGATGAAATAACCTTTAACGGATTCATATTCATAGGATTAATGAATGTAAATGGAGATCCTTATGTGATTGAATATAATGTCAGGATGGGAGATCCTGAGGCTCAAGTCGTTTTACCAAGAATAAAGTCAGACTTTCTAGAATTGTTAAACCTGACTGCAACTGGAAATCTGAATAACTATATTCTTCAAGTTGATCCTGATACTGCGGTAACTGTTATAATGGCTTCAGCAGGATATCCTGACAATTATGAAAAGGGCAAAGTAATAAATGGATTAAACGTGGTTAACAACGCTACTGTTTTCCATGCAGGTACCAGGATAAATGATGAAAACGAGGTAGAAACGAATGGAGGAAGAGTTCTTGCTGTAACCGGGATAGGCAACACTTTGGAAAGTGCTTTAAATGAAGCATATGAGGGAATAGAAAGGATTTCCTGGGACGGTTTAGTTTACCGGAAAGACATTGGGCAAGACCTCCTCGCTTTATAAATTTCTTTATTATTTCTGTATATTCGTGGATTGAGATATGTTTAGAAAGAAGATTTTTAATCTTATTAAATGAATACTATGCCGGGCTGTGAAATATGTACAACCAATTCAGAAACTAAAATAGTTCCCGGGTGCATGAATAACGGATCCTGTCAGACCGGGCACATGGATGTTTTTGACTGGTTATCACATATGGATATACCAGCGAAGGATGTCTATGATGTTGTTGAAGTACGTTTTAAGTCTGGAAGAAAGGATTATTATAAAAACAGCCAGCAAATAAAAATCATCGCTGGAGACGCCGTTGTTGTCGATGTACCAAATGGTCATCATATTGGGTATGTGTCTCTTACTGGAGAATTGGTCCGGCTACAGTTAAAGAAAAAAAATATATCTGAAGAAGAAGGATTAAGAGGGATCTATAGAATTGCCACCCAGAGAGATCTTGAAAAGTTCCAGAATTTTCAGGAACGAGAATTATCCACAATGTATCGGTCACGAGAGATCATTGAAGAACTTGAATTGTCTATGAAGCTTACAGATGTTGAGTTTCAGGCAGATAATACAAAAGCAACCTTTTTTTATTCAGCAGAAGAAAGGGTTGATTTCAGAGAGTTGATCAAGATACTTGCCTCAGAATTTAAGATAAGAATTGAGATGCGACAAATAAGCCTCCGCCAGGAAGCTGGTCGTATTGGAGGAATCGGATCATGTGGAAGAGAAGTTTGTTGTTCAACCTGGTTAACTGATTTTAAAAGTGTATCTACTTCAGCAGCCCGATATCAGAATCTTTCACTCAATCCAGGTAAACTTTCAGGACAATGTGGCCGATTGAAATGTTGTCTCAATTATGAATTAGCAACCTATATGGAGGCATTAAGTGATTTACCTGATATTGAGATCCCATTGTTAACAAGTATGGGTGAGGCCAATTTGCAGAAAACCGATATCTTTAAAAAGGTATTATGGTTTGGATATGAAGGCGAGAATTCATGGATACCAGTACCTGCTGGCAGGGTTTTAGAGATTCTCGAACTTAATAAAAAAGGAAAGCGCCCTGAGACACTTCTTGAAGATATTGTGAATAAAGAAGAAGAGACAGCTGTTGCACTTAACAGCGATCTGGAACAACTAGACAGGAAATTCAGAAATAAGGGAAAGCGAAATAAGAAACAGAAAAAATTCAAGCATAAAAAACCGCATCAGAATCAATGAAAAGCGGATATCCATTCCTGATCCTACTTGTAATACTTTCACTTTCATCTTGTTATAAAAACAGGATTTTTGAAAAGAATCAGAAAATTCCTGACAGAATCTGGCATAAAGACTCCATTGTTTCTTTCCAATTTCAGGTTGAAGATATTCATAGAGGGTATCAAATATATTTCAATATCAGGAATACAAATTTGTACCTTTTTCATAACCTGTACTTAAAGTATTCTCTTGAGGACACATTAGGAAATGTGATAGATTCCGACCTGGCTGAAGTATTTCTATTTGATTCAAAAACCGGGGAACCATTAGGTGATGGGATGGGAGATATTTTTGATCATCAGTTCCCGGTTCTGGAAAACTTCCATTTTGACAACCCAGGTGTCTACCGTTGTAAAGTCAAACAATATATGAGGGTAGATTTATTGCCTGAAATTATGGCAGTTGGATTAAGGGTGGATATAAGTCCAAATGGAAATGATTAATCTTCAGCGATTTGGTTAGCAAACCTGATAATCTTTTCCAATACTCCACCACTATCAGCCCAGAATTCCCGACTGAATATCCCCTGGAATTTCCAGTTTTTACTATTCAATGTAAAAGGTTTATATACATGAATTTCTTTTGGTGAAATACTTTGGAAATAATCCTCATCATCAGTCAGTATGATTCCTTCATACTTGACACCCGATTTAATAGTCAGATCCGCAAATGGCAATTCACTGGAAATATCGTATTTGAACTTTTGAGATTCTTCTAATAAATATTTAAGTTGATCCTTTAAATACCAATCCTGGCTATAATCTCCCCTTGGATTCAATGCAGGTTTATAATTGGAAGATGACACATCATATGCATATTCAAGATATTTCTTCAGTAGTTTTGGACCATCATTTTTCAATTGATCTGTCTTCATTTGCTGCGGTAATATGCTACTGACCATAAAGATCATTTCTTTAGCCCTTGTAACAGCTACATTCAACCTGTTTTCTCCTTTATGCGCATTTAAACTTCCAAACTGCATCGCTAACTTACCATTTTGATCAGGTGCATGAGTCAAGGAAAATATGATCACATCACGTTCATCCCCCTGGACATTCTCTATATTTTTAATGAAAAGTGTTTCTGGAATTTTAACCTCATTGATCATGGATCGTTCCTCCAGGATGTCCATTACCAAATCCTGTTGTCTGGCATTAAATGTAACTACTCCTATTTGTTTATCCGGATTATTTCCGAGTATATCAAAAATGATATCAACTACTTTTTCGGCTTCTATGAGGTTTGCATTTTTTTCCCAGATACCATCTACTTTGATGTATTTAATTGCTGGTTCATTTCGATTCACTACTTCCCGATCAGGGAGCAATGTTAAATTCCCGTTATAAAAGTTTTGATTTGAGAAATCTATAAGGTCAATTGATTTGCTTCTGTAATGGCCTCTGAGTCTAATATCCATTAAATAGTGGTTAGCCAGATCAAGAAGTGAATCAACTTCCAGTGCCACTTCACCTTCTGTCTCATCTTCCCAACGTGCCTGATAAAGATCAAACGGACTCAACTGGTTGGAATCCCCGGCGATAACAATCTGTCTACCCCGATACATGGCCGGTATCCCACGTTCAGCGAAACATTGAGATGCCTCATCAAAAATAACCAGATCAAAGATTGGTTCCATCGGGAAAATAGCAGAAACTGATTCAGGAGAGCCCATCCAACAGGGTATTATATCGAATAACTCATCAGCGAAATGTGCTACGAGCCGACGAATTGGCCAGATCCTCCTCTTCTTTGTTACTTCGTGTGAAAGATCCCGATAAGTGGTCATATTATTCAACCGATTGTACTCTACATTTTCGTAGGTGCGCTCCCGGCATTTCAGTAATACGATTTCTCTGGAGGCTTTCATCTTTTCCTTAACTGCCTCCTGGAGATCTTTAATCAACCTTTCAAACTTCAATGATGAAACAGACCTTAACATGGGATATTTAGTCTCAATGTGATCAATCCATGCAAGTCGAATACTATTCTGAAAAACACTAATTACTGTATCTTCATCTCTGGTCGGAACTTCTTCAAATAATCTATCAATTATTCGTTTTTCATAATCCAGAAAGGTTGCATCGATTTTATCATAATCACATAGGCTGTCAAAATCATGGTCCAACTCCAATCTCATATTATCAAGTATTGATGGATCACGACTGACTTCATCAATCTGCAGACTTGTTAAATAGGTTTCCCAATAATCCCTCTTATTTTTTACCTGGCTTATGGCTTCTAAAAGATTCCGTATCCCTTCAGTTAAATCGGAAACAGAATAATTTTGTGGATTAAAATACTCTTTGAAGTTCCTTATACTTAGAAATATATCCTTTGATCTCACTGCTTTCTCAAATGATTCAAACCAGAGCTCCATTTTAGCCCTGTAATAGGTTTGCGGAAATCCAGCTATCCACGAGTTATCCGTAATCCTTGTAACATAGTGTTCAAGATTTAATCTAAAATCCACCTTTTCAGTCAGTAGCTTTAGATCCTTACGTCGATTATGTAAATTATTTGCTTTTAATACCTTTCTGACAAATTCCTTATCTTTTGAAATAATCAACCACTGAATCCATTTGAATACATTTTTCCGAACTTTAATCAGCGTATTTAAAGCCTCCTGGAATTCTCCCAGTTCTGATTTCTTTAAACTTATCTCCGGGCCTGGATCTTCCAGGCAACTAAGAATATTATTTTTCAGATTTTTAAGATACAGCAGATCTGCCTTTTGTGGTTGATTAGAAAGAATATGAAGAAAGTATTCATAGGTAATATCGCCATCCAGTAGAGTTACCAGTTCCCCAAGATCTTCTTTTCTTTCAAGAAGATATTCTGCTTCACGGATATTCAGTTTTGTTTTAATAATTTCGTTAGTTCTGTCTGTTATTTCCTTCTGAAATGCAGGTATATCCTCAAGTATCTCATGTATTTGCTTGAGGTCAGAAACAGTATACTCCTTAAAGGTTTTGCGGTTTTTCCATGAATAACTAACAGTATCAAACTTCCTGGCATAACTGGTATAAAAACTAAGCTTGTCAATGAATGGTTGAATCGTATCGATTTTAAAATTACTGAAATCTTGTTTTATGCTAATAACGGGTTTCTTAATGTCACTGGTCAGGTACAGTTCCTTAATAGATACCCCTGCTTCTGATTCGTCGAATAAAGCGAATTTCAATTCTTCCAATTCCTCCGTCATATGGTCGACACTTCTACTTGCTTGCAGGTAATTTCTTTCAAGTTGTATCGAGTCCAGGCTGTAATTCTTGGTTTTATATTCATATAGTTTCTCGATCTGAAGACTGATTTGCTCATAAATTGGCTTACGGTCATTCTTGAAGTCGTGAACTAAAACTGTAAAATCCGAAAAATTATTCTCACTTAATCGTTCGTACACCACATCCAAAGCAGCCCTCTTCTGACATACGACCAATACACGTTTTCCCCTGGCTATAAAATCACTTACCAGGTTACAAATAAGTTGCGATTTACCTGTTCCGGGTGGTCCTTCAACGACTATTGAGTTTCCTTCTTTCACAGCCTTTAAAGCATTCTCCTGGAAAGCGTCAATTTTAAATGGAGTAAAAGTATCCTCTTCCTTTATTCTATTAAGAAAATAATGAAATGATCCAGGTTGTATTTCGATATCATCCTGAATTGTTTTAGACATGAAAAAATCTTCAATGTCTTCAAATTGTCTGCCTTCCAATATATGGTGATAATCCGGCACAAGATATGATCCCGCTTGCGGGAAAATTCCTAATATAGCTTCAGGATATAGTTTTAATTCCCCCTTTTTCTCCGCTTCCTCAAATTCATCCTTCTTATAATGCTTGAATGGTTGTAGTGAATCGAGGAACATTTCCTGGTTGAAGTTCAATTCAATCGGGCTTTCCTTTAAAAGCTGATAAAGGGAGGTTATGAAAACCCTGGAATCCTTATCAAAATCATCAAACACACGTTCAACCAAATCTTCATCAATGGTTATTTTGTTGTAATAAGAATATGCCAGTAAAAAGGTTTTGTTAAAGGTAAGATTCACATCATTACGCAGCTTGAGGACCCATGTATTATCTTGTATCTCTAATTCCACCGGAAAGAAAAGCAGGGGGCAACGAACAAGCGTACCATCTGAGAATTTTCCTTGAATAAATGGCCAGCCTACGTATAAATCCTTACCACCACGCTCCTGAAAAATGAATTTTTCGATTCTGAAAAGCCTTTTTAGTCTCTTACTAATCACATTTGTATCCTCATCTCTGGGATCGATCTGTTGACAGAGATTAATTCTGGATTTTTCGGTAATTAGTTGCTGCAATATCCCGAAAGAGGGTTCATTTAACAAAAAATTGAAATCATGGAGATCTATAAATTGTTCAACGGTAAGCCTGAGCAATAACAATGACCGATTTGTTCCAGACAGGTTGGTCAGTCTTCTCAAGTAGGATTGAAGAATCTTACGCATATTGAATGTAAGATAATAAAAATAGCGTTTTGAGGAGGTTGAAAATCCTAAAATTCAATGTATGGTTCCAATTTTAATACAAGGCTGTCTGAAATATCCTTGATTGTAAATAAATCATTAATCTCTCGATATGGGCCATGATTGGACCGTACTGCAATTAATTTATTTGCAAGTCCCTTTTCAATATATGGGTGTCTTACCAATGTATACCAGTCAGCAAAATTTATTTTGAGTCTAATTGGCTCAAATTCTTCAGTTACATAAGCACTTGATTTAACCTGCTCCAGAGCAATACCTTTTAGCCCATAAACGTCATCGAGTTGCTCAACCGATACATATCCTCCAAGAATGTCTCCATATTTAACAATTCTGGCAGATAAAGCACTGCCAATTCCTCTTATCCTTTTGAGTTCGGTAGTATCAGTAAGATTCAGGTCTATTTTCAGAGGTTTAATGTTAATTTCGCTTTCAACCCTTTTCTTCAATGTTCGATCTTGATGTTTTATTGTTATATTATCCTTCACTGGAATTTTTTCTGGCAGATCAATAAATGGATAGAGTTGATCAAAGGTATCTTTGGTTAGGCCAAATATCTTTTGGAGATCATTTTTGATCTTATAAGAACCTCCAGCTTGTCTGTATTTGATAATTCTGTTGGCAATTTGTTTATCAAGCCCAAGCATCTCTAATTCATCGACTGAGGATGTGTTGGGATCAAAATGGAATAAACTTTTCGGATCTGATAGTTTAATTAATTTACTTTCTGTGGTGGTATTAAATTGTTCAAGGGATGCAACAAGACTATCAAGTAATCTTTTATCATCAGCATTGATCTGTGATTCTGATGAATTAATTATCCTGAATAGATAGGGGATAAAAATCAGGATAAACATTAGGATGAATATGAGTATAAGACCATTGGTTTCAGTACGATTGAACCCAAAATAGTCACTTATGGTTTTTCTTAGCTGGTTGATCATAGTGATTGATATTATTTTATCTCAATTATTGAAATTAATAATAATATACAATTGATACTACTATTTAGACCAATTGATTCGATATAAATATTAATTGATTACAACCAATCTCCGTGATTCTGTTTGGCCAGAGATATCAATGCCTTTCACAATATAAAAGCCTGCTGGTAGATATCCAATCTCCACAGTGATGCTGGTATTTTCAGGAACAAATATTGGATTTTCAATCTGTTGTCCTAGGGTGTTATAAATGACTATATGACCATCCTTGTTCAGTCTGAATGATAACTGATTGGTATCCTTCATTGGATTTGGAAATACTGTCAAATGAAACGGTTCCTGATCCCCTGATGAATTATCTGTATTTGCGTACACTGAGAGTCCACCTTGTGGATTTCCCAATACCAGCAGTGGATTTTCATTATTTCTTATATCACCAACTGCTGGAAATGACTGATAACTTACCCTTAACTCCTCCATTGTATCAAAGTCTTTGTTATAATATACCTGAATTGTTGGCTCTTCACTTCCAGGATCGTAATTTCTAAAGTCAGGATAAATCCTGAGTGAACCGGTCAGGTCAGTAGTTATCAGGTCTTCATGCCCATCCAAATCAAGGTCTGCAACGCATGGTGTTAGGTTTCGCCTGAACTCTACGTAGCTATCGATAATTCCAAGATATTCGTTTTCTGAAAGAACAAATTGTGGATTGGATTCACTTCCCTCATTGCGATAATACTCTAATCGCCCAGTGGACCTTCCTGCAAGCATATCTACCAGACCATCCTTATCGACATCGATAAAAAATGGAGATCCATTTATCCCCAGATTAATATCAATATCTGAAAAGGAATCCTTATCAGCTGAAAACCCAGAAGACTTAGTTGAATTATTCCAATAGATCCTCAGTTTTGATTCGAAAGAAAAAGGAATTTCAAAATACACTATCAAATCAACTAGGTCATCCCCATTAAGATCTGCAAATCTTGGAATTATATCGAATGCATGAAGGCTGGAAAGATTTAAATAATCATTATTTACCAATTCGAATTCCGGATCAAAGGCTGATCCTTTATTGGTTAGCAATACAAGGCTCCCGTAAAATGTGCTGTCAATCTCGAAACCATTCCTTCCGACCATTAGATCCATTAAACCATTACCATCAAAGTCAAAAAAAGCGGGGACTGAGTATTCTCCAAAATCCAGCATTTGATCTTGGAGGAAGTTATTCGTAACATAATCAAATTCTGGTTTTGTGCTCGAGCCAATATTGCGATAATATCTTGAAGAACTACTATAATCGATATTCCGAAGAGGATTCTCAAGATCGTTTGGTGACACGATAAGGTCTTTTAAGCCGTCCTGATTAATATCTTCATAATATGCCGCCGGAAATGTTGTCATAGTAGCCGGATGTTCAACAGATGGGAAATCTTCACGCCAGGAGGTCATTGTTGCCTGCTGGGGAGTTCCAACATTCTCCAGGAAATATAACTCATCACATTGCTCATGGCCTCCCAGGAAATCCATATCACCATCCCCATCCATATCAATAAGTAATATACTTTTACCCCCTGGATGCATCTTGCGTCCTGAAGCAAAATCCGTACAAGATTCTCCCATTGACTCAAAAGCATACAAATGACAGTCACACTCCTCAAAGCTACCCCAATTTCGCGTTTCGAGCATATAATCGAGTGAACGGGTATCACCGTAATTCTCAATACTCATGTTCCTGTGATACCTGATGAAACCTCCTAAAGCAAAATTATAAACCAGTATATCCAGATCACCATCACCATCCACATCATCAATGGAGGGTATATCTGTGATATTCACCACTAGGTTTATCATACCTGAATATCCCTCCGTAAGAACCGGATCTGCTTCAAGGACAAACTCAGGAATTTCTCCTGTTAATCCAATATTTCTGAAAGCCCGCATCCCTTTTTGAGAATCCGTGAAAATGTCTTTTAATCCATCACCATTGTAATCCTCTAATAGGATCCATCCTTCAATATCTTCCGGAAACAATGACCTGAAATCCGGATTGAAGTAATAATACCCATCTTTGAAAATATAGGTTTTTAACAAGTTGGATGTGCGGTCATATATAACCAGGTCTTCAATTTCATCAGCATTGAGATCGATGGTGCTGAATTGACCGGCATTAATTCCACCGGCCCATGGATCTTTCAGGAATGAAGAATTATCACCTGGTTGTTTTACAGGAATTGAGTTATCATACTTGTAATTGAATTGAGCTTGTGCAATAATGCTGGCAATAACAAAAACAAATAAGACAAAAACTTCCCTCATCTTCCAGATCCTTTCTTTCTACAAAGCTAATTCAGATGAACTATTTAAACTCAAAAAGTTACTAATCATATTGTATATAACAAAAATTGATCCTGAATGATTTCCCGATTTCAACAATATGAATAAAATTCCTACAACAGTATATTAATTATTCCTTTTCATTTTGAAACCGATCTTGTTCCTCGATAGTAAAGGTTGAATAATATTTCTTTCAAATAATCGAATATGGTTTATAAATTAATATTTCGGAGATAGGAATATTATTCATAATATTGATCGATCTTACCCGAAAATCATGGATTCAGATCTATATCAAAAATACCGGGATTCAACAGGCATAAGTACTGATACACGTACAATAAGTGAAAAGAACATTTTTTTTGCCCTGAAAGGAGAAAATTTTGATGGGAACCAATATGCTTTAAAAGCTTTAGATAACGGTGCATCATTTGTCGTAATTGATGATCCAGGCCGGGCAACAGATGACAGATATATACTTGTTGATAATGCGCTTATCACCTTGCAGAATCTGGCACACTATCATCGTCAGCAGCTGGATATCCCGATAATTGGCATAACAGGTTCCAATGGAAAGACTACAACAAAAGAATTGATCTATGCAGTCTTATCAACGAAGTACCGTATCATAGCAACATCTGGAAATCTGAATAATCATATAGGTGTCCCTTTAACAATCCTGTCTATTGACAATAATGTAGAAATAGGGATTGTTGAAATTGGTGCAAATCATATTGGTGAAATCAGTGACCTTTGTGCAATTGCCAATCCTACACATGGCTTGATAACAAATATAGGGAAGGCCCATACAGAAGGATTTGGAGGATTTGATGGAGTAATCAGAGCTAAAAGTGAACTATACCATTTCCTGATCCAACATAATGGGGTAGTATTTGTGAATTCCAATCAACCCATATTGTCGAATATGGCGAATAACCGGATCAAAGAACCAATCTATTACCCAAATAAGGGTGACTTTCTGGAATGCAAGTTCCTTAAGGCTGATCCATATGTTTCATATCAAGCTGAAAACAAGGAAATAATTCAAACCGGGTTAATTGGGGAATATAATTTCGAAAATATTGTAACAGCACTTTGTGTGGGTAAATATTTTAATATATCAGAAGACGAAGCAAACCTTGCAGTTTCGGAATTCCATCCAGATAACAATCGGTCACAGGTCATGGATATTGGATCCAATACCGTGATATTAGACGCCTACAACGCAAATCCAAGCTCTATGCAAGCTGCTTTGACATCATTCGAGGAGATGAAAGGGAAAAGAAAAGTTGCTATTCTCGGTGATATGTTTGAACTGGGAGATACATCAGATGAAGAACACACGCATCTTGGATGCCTGACAAAGACAGAATCTATTGATGAGGTGATCTTTTGTGGAGAGAAAATGTTTTTTGCACATAAATCTAATCCAGGCTCTCATTATTTTCCTGATAAGGTATCTCTTGAAAAGTATCTAAAAGATTCCTTTCTTGAGGATTCGTTAATCCTGATTAAAGGTTCGAGAGGGATGGGATTAGAATCAATATTAAAGTTTCTGTAATGATAAACACTAAGTTCATACTGAATTTTCTCACAGGACTCTCCAAAAACAATACCCGGGAGTGGATGGAAGAAAACAAAAAAGATTATCAGCTTGTAAAATCAGAATTCCAGAACCTGGTAGGCTTATTCATATCAGAGATATCTGCCTTTGACAATTCAATTGAAGGAGTTGATGTAAAGAAATGTATCTTCAGGCTCAACAGAGATATTAGATTCAGCAAAGATAAACGTCCTTATAAGGAAAACCTGGGAGCATTTATTGCACAGGACGGAAGGCATTCACAACGCGGAGGATACTACCTCCATTTACAACCCGGTAATAAATCAATGTTGGCTGGAGGTATATATATGCCACAGTCAGATGTATTGAAAAAGATCAGGCAGGAAATAGATTACAGTCCGAACAATTTGAAAGAGATTATAAATAATGATCGATTTAAAAAACTTTTTAGCACGCTTGAAGGAGAAAAACTAAAAACTGCCCCTAAAGGCTTTCGTCCAGATCACCCCGATATTGAGCTGCTGAAATATAAAAGTTATATCGTGGTTCATAATTTGGATGACACACTGATTAAAAGCGCTGATTTTATTTCCTATAGCACTGAAGTCTTCCGGGAGATGAAACCTTTAAATGATTTTCTTGCTACTGCAGTATCATAATAATCAATAATCTTTATCAGTTAGCTATCCCGGAATATTGACAATACACACACTCTTTAGCAGGATCCTGATGCTTAAAAGGCTTTGTCGGATCAAAAATCTCCGATAATACATTATCAAGTTGATGTAAATATTCATCCATCAGCAAACGGGTATCAATTACAGGTTCGGATTTCCCCCTACCGGTTTTTATCTTGATACAGGGATTAAAATCAGAGATCATTAATTCCGTCCGGTTAAACAGGCTAGCCTGGATGGGCAAATTATTAATATTGTATTGATCATCGATAACATTTGCGTACAACAGAGTTTGTAGAACGGCTTTGTTTCGTTTGTTTTTTGTTCCGTCAAATAGATCATTAAGGGCGTTGAAAGTTGTCTCATCTCTCCCGGTCTTATAATCAATTACCCTAATAATTCCATCTTTTTCATCCACCCTGTCGATGATACCTTTCATACAGATCAAACGTTCTTCACCATGGTAATTTATGGGTAAAGAAAATGAGACCCTTTTTTCACTTCCACGAATGATAAACGGTGCATATTCTTCATCGATTTTTAATATCCTCTGTATATATTTCTCAATGATTTCCCTGGCAACAATATTTCTACCTTCAAATCGAAAATTTTCTTTATTAATTTCCCCATAGTTCGCCGCAAAAGAATCAAGAATTAAATCCGGGATGTGCTTCCTAATCTCTTTTATATCATCTATTTGAATCGTTTTATTATCAAATCGTTTATAAGCCTTCTCCATAACTTTATGTAGAATATTGCCAAACATTGCAGCATCCATATCTTCGGACACCTCTTCCGGGGTTTTCATATCCAAAACATACCTATAGAAGAATGTAAGCGGGCAATCCAGATAGGTGTTGATAGCCGAGGGACTGAGCTTAGATTCACTTTCTCCATTTTGGAGTAGATATCGTTCCAATCTTTTCATTATAAAGTCATTTTTCATAACAACTTGTTCTTCCGGGTGATCTGGCTTAATTGGACTGGCTATTTTTATTTCATGCGGTTTTTTACTAAGCTCATTATTCAACTGCAATAAAAATCTGCTGATTTCTCCACTTGCGAGGCCTTTCCCTTCTGTCGTATTGTATAATAAATTCACCCTATTGGCTCGTTGAAGTAACCGGTAAAATAAGTAACTGAATATTGCATCCTGATGCTCAAAATTTGGAAGTCCGAAGGCTTTCCGTACGTTATAAGGTAAAAACGAGTTCCGCCTGGGTGCCGATGGAAAAACGCCCTCGTTCATTGACATAATTATAACATTTTCAAAATCAAGATTACGTGTCTCAAGAACCCCCATAACCTGGATACCTATTAATGGTTCTCCTTCAAATGGGACCCTTTCCTGTAATGTCAATTGCTGAAACAGGGCTTGAAACTCCGCAACATACAGACTAATTCCCTCATGTTTGAATTGATCGTTCATGCGTTGCAATAACTTATAAAATCTCACCATGAATATCTCCTCAAACAGTTCTTCCTCATTTTGTGACATTCTTTGTCTAATAAGGGTAATCAAGTCTAAAAGGTATCTGATCACTTCATCCTGACCGTTAACCAGTTGAAACATTTCTTTCAATGCAGATCCTTCAAACATTGTTGAACTGATCCTTATCATATTCCATTTTTCAATTTTGGTGGTTATTTCCCCGGATATCTCAACATCAAGATTCTTTACGATGGGATGATTCAGGATTGCCAGCACATCTCGATAATAGAACCAGTTTGCCTTTTTTCCTATTCTCGCATTTTTCTGCAATTCCAGTATATTATCCAATAAACTATACAAGGAAGAATTCCTCAATGGATAGCCCATTGTTACATTGATCTCATTTATTGAATCGGGCACAGACTGGAGGACACTCATTAATAAAGATTCATCCGGTAAAACAATAACCGTTTTTTCAGGCTCCAACATAGATTTATCTTGTTCCCATTTCTTTAATATAGTTCCACACAATTTTGCCTGACCTACTGTGGAGGATATCCCTGTTAATGTGATGTCTTTTTTGTTTGAACTTATCCTGTCGATCAAATCCTTCGGGAATGTATCCGTTAAAACTTCATCTTGTGAATATTTTCTAGCAAAATACCCTGCTTCGTGATTTTCCTTACCGACATAATATGCATCAAGATCCCAGAAAATTTCTCCGTATCCATGGTTAACAAACCACTTAATTATCTTTTCCTCTGCAAGGCTCAGGGCATTGAATCCAGCAAATATCATCTTTGATCCATGCCATGTAAAATCATTGTTTTCAATTCTTTCAACTACACTCCTGTATACCATTCCACGATAAGCAACACCTGATCCTTTAAGAATTTCATTGAACTCCTGGTATATAGGTAACAAAGCCTCCCATATCTTAATGAATTTTTCTTTTTGGTCGGATTTCTGATTTATTACTGCACCCCAGAATTTCCGAATTACTGAGAGTTGTTCTTCATCTAAATAGCTAAATTGAAAGTCTATCTCTTTTAATTGTCGAATCGTAGTCAGGATGCTTTGTGGATTCACCAGATACTGATCAATGTCCTCAAAGTCCTGCAACAGGATTCTACCCCAGAAGTAAAACCTGTCAAAAGATTCACTATTTCCCGTGCATCTTTTATGAATTGGATAAAGTCTTAAAATCAGTGAAAATTGATCTTCGATTTCAAAATTCGAATTTTGCTGGATAAAGTCTTCTATACCTGAAACCTTCGGTGGCCAAATGGGTTTCTCAATAAGTGAGGATAGTTCTTTCCTGAAAAACAGTCCAGCCCGAATGTTCGGGAATACAATCGTGGTATCCTCGTTTGTACCAAGATATGTACGGACGTAATATTCAGCTAATTCATGTAAAAAGGTGTTCATATAACTATCCGGCCACTTTCAATAATTCATTTTTCTCAATCATCAATAAATAACCCTCGACTTTCTTAAATCCCATTTCCCTAAGCAATTGTATGTATCTATTTACCTGGTCCTTGTCTTTATTAGTTGGAGATCCTGTCTTGTAGTCAACCACAATAGCCGAATCTCCCTTGATCATAACCCGGTCCAGCCGATATAGGTCACCGGTCTTAGGCAATACCGGAACCTCCGTTTTCACTTGCCAATTCCCACTAAACCAGTCATTGATTTTCGGATCCTCCCATAGCTTTTTAATCTTATCCTGAAAAGTTTTTTTATCATTTTGACTAATTGAGCCCTCAATAACAGACCTTTTCAAAGCAGATTCGAGTTGATTTTTATGTATCACTCTGGATAATATATCATGAACGATTAAACCATAGTTGATCCTACTGCGAATTTCTTTTGCATCGACACTTTCAAAGTACTCATTTTCCTCACTGCGTATTTGGATTTTCCTGATCCATGGTCCGGATATATATTCATCCAATAAATTAATAGATCCTGATACGGAAGTTCCCTGATATGACTCTACTTTCCCTATGCAGAATAATTTTTGATTCTCATCCCAATCAAAGCTTGTTTCTTTACCAGATAAAGCTGAATCTTCCTTCGAATAATTTTCACCATAGCTTGATACAAGGGAATATAACAAGTCTCCACTTCGCTTAATCTTCACTGATCCATCATTTTCGATTTTTGGTTGATTCCCAAAAACATACATCGCCTCTTCTGCTCTTGTCATGGCCACATAGAGCAGGTTGAGATTATCCATATATGCCATAATCTGTTCAGTATAATATTCCTCCTCATAAAAAGTCTGGTTAAGCTTACTGCCATATCTCACTGGAAGGTATCCTGCTGATTCAAACAATGGATCATCGTTTTTACACCATAGAATTGGAGAGTTACGTGAGTGATCAAGATCCCAATCACAAAAAGGAATAATAACTGCCTTAAATTGTAAGCCTTTTGATTTATGAATTGTAAGTATTCTTGCAGCATTCAATCCATCCGAGGCTTGAATTGATATTTCACTTCCATTCTCCAGCCACCAACCAAGAAAATCTTCCAGATCTCCCCTGCCATTTTTGTGATAATCCAGTAATGTATCCTGAAAAGTCATGAGGAATGCATATTCTCCCGGATACTGATTCAGCTTGAAAATCCTGATTAATTCTTCTGTCAGGTCATGTAAGGAATAAGTTGCCAGGTCATGAAAGCGAGTTAGAAATTCATCCGGTAGAAATTGGATCCATGCTGGATCTTCAATCTCTTTTTCGGCAATCAATGGATAGATCCTGTTTAAATCCAGCTGGTTTGAGTGGTTCATTAAATGGCTGTAATACAGAATATTAAATAATGCGATCCTGTCGTCAGAATTATATAATAACTGCATCGTATTGATGATAATCCTAATAGCATGAGAAGCCGGTAGAAATAATGATTCTGATGAAATTACACTATATCTGTATCCAGGTTTGGTTTTTTCAGAATTCTGATAATCCATAAGGTAATTAGCTACCCTTGCTCCATCCTTCTTTTCCCGAACAAGTATCGCTATATCACCAATATTCAATCCATCGTCCTGTAATGACTCCAATATCTCTGGAAGCTTATGTAATACTTTTTCTTTCCATTCCAGTTCAGCGTCCTTATCATCATCAAAAAACTGAATCTGAATTTTACCTTCAATCCCTTTCTTTAAATTCTTCTCAGCCACCTTCTGTATAGCATCAGAATATGCGTCGCTTACTACCTGATTATTCGCTTTTAAGCGATTTATAATCCCTTCATTATCACACGAAACCTGATGATCGAATAGCAGGGCGGAAATTGTGTTTGGAGCATGTTTGAATATATAATTATTGAAATCCACAATAACTGGAAGACTTCGCCAGTTTGTGTCAAGTTCTTTAATCTCAATTCGGGATGACCCTATATCCTGGTTCAAGTCCCTAGTTATAATCCGCCAGTCACCTCCCCGCCATCGGTATATGGATTGTTTTACATCTCCTACTGCGAGACAAAGTCTATTCTGTGCCAGTGCATTGTCAACAAGTGGACGGAAGTTATCCCATTGAAATGAACTTGTATCCTGAAATTCATCAATCAAAAAATGATGAAAGATTGAACCTGTCTTTTCGTAAATGAATGGTGTATCATTTTCTCCAATTATAATTCTAAGAAATTTAGTAAGATCTGAAACCAGGATTACCCGGTTTTCCAATCGATAATCAGATAAACGGTTCTCAATTTCAAGAAGAATTGCGAAACCATAAAAAAGCGGCTGAATTGCTATTATTGAATAATAAATCCTTTTATTTTCCTGGTAATACTCATTTATTTTGATTAGTTGATCGTATAATCCATTATCAAGGGCATTAAGTATTTCCTTTTTCCTTGAAGACGTTTTAGGGAACCAGTTTCCCTTATCCATTATTGCATTCTTGACGTAATTGTTTGGCTCCTCTATTACTTTTCTGCTCAACTTCAGAAAATATGCCCCAACACCGGAATTCTTTTGAGTAAAATCCTCTGTATCAAGATCATAATGATCCATGATTTCAAGGGCCTTGCTGGCATCGGTGCTCATCGTGTTTTCAATAATTGCTCTTTTCTCCTGGAGCCTTTTTAAAAATTTGATCTTATCATTGTCGGATTTAAAGCCCCCCTTGACATCCTCCGTAATTTTCTGGTAATCTTCTTTCAGAAGATCCATCCCCCGGTCAATTAACTCCTTTCTGACATCCCAACTTTTATTTTCATCCACCTTAGCCTCAGAGTATCTTACGAGCCAGTTTCGTAATTGTACATTATCAGATATTTCCTGGTAAATCTGATCAACAACTTCTGTTAATACCTTTTTCTTATCAAGTTCAATTCCATAACCTCCTGATATCCCTGTCTCCCGAGTGAATGCCGAAATTATCCTTTGAAAGAAACTGTCAATTGTACTTACTGCAAAAAATGAATATCCATGCAGGATTCTTGTCAGAACTTCTTTTGCCCTTTCCTGAAGTTGTTCCGGATCAAATCCAATTCTTTTTTCAAGATATATAGCTACATCTGATGAAGTATTTCCTTCTGCAATGGCTGCAAGCTGATTAACAATCCGTGTCTTCATTTCATTGGTTGACTTATTTGTAAAAGTCACGGCTAGTACCCGCTTATAATTGTCAGGATATTTCAATACTAACGAGAGATATTCCTGTGCCAGGTTGTATGTCTTGCCAGATCCGGCTGAAGATCTGAATAATAAAAACTTCCTTTCAGTTTCTGACATTAATGAAGACATATCCGGGAGGTATAGTTAAAGAAGTAATAGTAATGATTATTCCCATACCAAAATAAAGTTATTAGTTGACAATTCCTGACAAATACTCAGAGATGACGAATGTTTTCATTGCCATGCGATCAGCTCCAAATTAAAAAACTTTGTTCATTGTTAATAACGGGCAAACGGAGTAATTTTGGCTTCTTTAAAATAAATCTAAATAAAGATTGTGGCAGGCAAAACGATAGCCGATTTAAAAAAAGGTGAAAAGGGGATAGTTAAGGGCTTTGAAGACACTACCATTGCACTAAAACTCCTTGAAATGGGTTTTTTGCCTGGATCCGAAGTCAAACTGAACTTCATTGCTCCTTTTGGAGATCCAATCTCGGTAAGGGTTTCAGGTTATAATATTTCACTGCGACTGGATGAAGCATCACTTATTGATCTTCATTAAATCCTACTCATGAAAAATTCTGCTTCAGAGAATATTCTGGTTGCTTTGGTTGGGAATCCTAATTCGGGCAAAACTTCCCTGTTCAACCAGTTGACAGGATTGAATCAGAAAATAGGTAACTATCCGGGTGTCACTGTTGATAAAAAAACTGGTATTTGTTCAGTTAACAAAAAACTTTCATTCGAAGTACTGGACCTGCCAGGTTCATATAGCATCTTCCCCAGATCAGATGATGAGAGAGTAGTTTTCGAAACCCTGTTCAGACAGGATGTTAAACAACCGGATATTGTCGTGGTGATCGCCGATACCGTCAATTTAAAACGAAACCTTTTACTTTTCAGCCAATTAAAAGATCTGGGTGTCCCGGTTATCCTTGCCCTAAATATGCTGGACGTTGCTGAACGTTCAGGGATAAGAGTAAACGCTGACTTTATTCGAAAAACATTTTCTGTCCCTGTTGTAAGGATTAACGCACGAAATGGAGATGGAATTGACGACCTGAAAAATCTGATTGCCGACAATAGTATCAGTACCAATGATGCTATTGTTTATGATGTACATAATCTTGCCCCGGAATTGATTGATTTTGTAAAAGATGAGCTGGGGATCGAAAACGATTACCTGGTTTATCAATTTATACTTCAATCAAATAGTAGCAAGATCTTATCAGAAGATCAACGGGAAAAAATTAGCGTCCAAATTCAGAACTCAGGAATAGATCTGCGTAAACTACAGGCAACAGAAACCATCGAACGGTACCAGGCAATTAACCGACTTCTGGACGGAGCATGGATTGCATCAGATGAAGATAAGAAGTTTATTATTTCAGATCGGATCGATAAGATCTTTACACATAAGATCTGGGGATATTTCACCCTTCTTGCTATAATGATGTTGATTTTTCAAGCTATCTTTTCCTGGGCAAGTTATCCCATGGGACTTATTGATGGATGGTTCGTATCATTAAGCGGATGGCTGGATGGTCATCTCCCTGAGGGTGTCTTGACCAATCTTATAACCCAGGGTATCATCCCGGGATTTGGTGGCATTATGATGTTTATCCCACAAATTGCAATCCTGTTTGCCTTTATCGCAATCCTGGAAGAATCAGGGTATATGTCACGTGTGGTCTTTCTCATGGACAAAATTATGAGAAAGTTTGGACTAAATGGACGAAGTGTTGTACCCCTGCTATCAGGGATTGCATGTGCCGTACCAGCCATTATGACCACTCGATCGATTGATAATAGAAAAGACAGGCTGATCACAATTCTGGTAACTCCGCTGATGAGTTGTTCGGCACGGTTACCTGTATATACTATACTTATTGCACTAATTGTTCCCGAAAAATATATTCTTGGAGTTTTCAATCTCCAGGGACTGGTACTAATGAGCTTGTATGGTCTCGGTTTTTTAGCCGCTCTAATATCTGCTGCCATTGCCACGGCTTTTATTAAAAGAAGATTTAAAAGTTTCCTGATCATGGAATTGCCCCTCTACAAGACTCCGCGATGGAAGAATGTTGGTATAACCATTTGGGATAACGTACGAACCTTTGCCTGGGAAGCCGGAAGAATCATTCTGGCCATATCTGTTATCCTCTGGGTTCTGGCCAGTTATGGACCTTCTGATGATTTTAAAAATGCTGATCAGATTGTTGCCGTACAAATTATGGATGATAATTCAGATGAGAAGGAATTTAGCAACAGGTTGGCGGCTTATAAGTTGGAACATTCATACGCCGGCATATTCGGAAAGTCCATTGAACCTGTAATAAAGCCGTTGGGTTTCGACTGGAAAATAGGTATTGCCCTGATAACTTCATTCGCAGCCAGGGAAGTATTTGTGGGTACAATGGCTACTATTTACAGCATAGGAACCGATCATGATGATAATACGCTAATAAACAGGATGAGATCCGAGGTGAATCCTGATACAGGAGAACCAGTTTATAAAACTGCAACAGCTTTCTCATTAATCATTTTTTATGTATTTGCTATGCAATGCATGAGTACCCTTGCCGTAGTAGTCCGGGAAACTAAAACCTGGAAATGGGCTGTTATACAGTTTTCATATCTGTTCGTACTTGCGTATATCTCATCGCTTATCGTTTTCAATATCTTTTCATGAAATATTTCAAATGTTCCCTGAACCACTTCAATACTTCAAAAAGAATATCCGGGATAATGCTGAAAAATTAAAAATTCTAAAAAAGCAAACCACCTGGCTAGCCGTATCCAGAATACTTATATTTCTGACGGCATTGGCCACACTAATTTACTTCATCAGTACAGAGATACAATCAGGTATATGGCTTACCATCCTCATCTCATTCCCAATATATATTTATCTATATATTAATCACCAGAAAACAAACCGCAAAATCCAGTATCATGAGACCCTGATATCAATTAATAAAACAGAAATTAAAAAATTGAACGGAGATTTTCATGATCTTGACCAGGGGACCGAATTTATGGTAGAAGATCATCCCTACTTGAAAGATCTTGACATTTTCGGTTCAAATTCAGCATTTCAGCATCTAAATGGAGCTTCAACAGAAAATGGCAGAAAACTTCTGGCAGACTGGCTGAAATATCGATCAATAAAAGATGAAGTACATAAAAGACAAGAGGCAGTTATTGAATTGTGTAACGATCCTGACTGGTTTCAGAAATTCCGGGCAAAAGGCATGTTGGATAAAGAGACTGAAAACAATGATGAAGATATCGTAAAGTTTCTTTCAGGATTTCAGGATACAACGATAACCCGAAAACATATAATATTATGGATCAGCCTGTTGGTTGTCATGATAACAGGTACAATACTGGTTGGAATTAATATAATTGGTGTTAAAGTATGGATAACATTACTTATTTTAAACCTCTTATTCCTGGCATCCATTCGATCAAGAATAAAAACTGCTTATCAATCCACCCGGGGAGCTGCCAGCGTGTTCAAAACTCATTTTAACAGAATTGTGCTTATTGAAAATCATGATGTTAACTCAGAAAAACTTAATGAGATCAGGAATCTTCTATTCAGTGGGATCACGCCAGCATCAATTGCATTGAAACGGCTAAACCGGATATTATCCAGCCTGGAGAATATGGGTAATCAGATGTACCAGATTATGAATATATTTATGATTCTGGATATGGCAATTTTATTCAACGTGGACAAATGGACACGTATGTATAGTGTACATCTTGAGAACTGGTTGATGGCGATTTATGAAACAGAGGCTTTGATCAGCCTTGCTGGCTATACATTCGCGCATCCTGATTATTCATTTCCACAAATATCTGAAGATAACTTCACACTTCAGGGAACTGAATTAGGACATCCACTGATTCATCCTGATAAAAGGATTTGTAATGATTTCAGTTTCTCCGGATCAGGAAACGTAGCGATTATTACAGGTTCAAATATGGCAGGTAAAAGCACCTTTCTTAGAACTATTGGATTGAACATGGTTCTCGGTCTTAGTGGTGCACCAGTCTGTGCAACATCTATGACCATTCCTGATATACTTGTATTTACCAGTATGCGAACTGAGGATAATCTTGAAAAGAATATATCTTCTTTTTATGCAGAATTGGAAAGAATCAGACAACTTTTAGATCATACCTCACAGGAGACTGTTCTATTCCTGCTGGATGAGATTTTAAAAGGGACAAACTCCCAGGACAGGCATGCTGGTGCCATTTCCCTGATCAGACAACTCAAGCAAACAAATTCATTTGGCCTGGTATCCACCCATGATGTGGATCTGGCCAGACAAATGAGAAATGATAAACTTATAGCTAATTATAGTTTTGATAGCCAGATTGACGGGGAACAAATTCTTTTTGATTTTAAATTAAAAGAAGGTATCTGTCAGAACTTTAATGCCAGCCAACTCATGAAGAAAATGGGGATAAAGGTTGATGGTTAACAGCACCGAGGCAAAGCCTTGAGTGTTCACAAATCGATCGGGATTGATAGATGATTCCGCATTCCCCACTCCCCATTCCACATTCAAATATGTCTCTCATGAAAGCTGGCCCCTCCGTGACTTTAATCCCTGCTCTGTGATTTCTGTGTCCAATAAGTACAGTATTTGATTCGATTTTTTTCTCTAAATTAGGGAATACTTTTTCAACAGGTTTAAATTTTTTAATCAAAATATTATGCGTAATAATAGAAGGGATTTTTTAAAGAAATCAGTATTAGCTGGTCTTTTTCTGACTATGGGTGGATGCAACACATCTGTAGAAAAAACAAAGAAGAAAATAGGATTTATTGCAGGTGGATTGTTGCGGGATCCATTAGAAAAAGATTGGGAAGGGACCTTACGGAAACTGGCAGCAATGGGCTATAAGTATATTGAATCCGGGAGTGTTTTTGGAGGTGATCCGGATTATTACAGGAAGTTTCTGGAAGAGGTGGGGCTCATTGGTTTTAACGGTAGTATAAATATGGCCGGTTTATTAAATGAGAATGAGCTTAAAAAGAAAATTGATGAACTTCTCGAATGGCAAAGAAAATATTTGATATGTTACTGGCCATGGATGGATGATGGATTGAATAAACAGCTGGACGATTTTAAAATTATGGCCGAACAGTTTAATAAGGCCGGTCAAATATGCAGAAACAATAACATCCGCCTGGGCATGCACAACCATGAAAAGGAGTTTGTAGATGTTGGGGACGGAAAAGTAGGAATAGAAGTTTTTCTGGAAGAAACGGATCCTGATCTTGTCACTGTTGAATTGGATCTATACTGGTGTAAGTTTGGGAATGGGGATCCTATTGAATTGATAAAAAAACACCCGGGAAGATTCGAGATCTACCACGTGAAGGATATGGATGATACACCTGAAAGGTTTTTCGACTGTCCTGGTAGTGGGATCATTGACTTTCCTGAAATATTTAAATATGATGACACCTCAGGTGTTAAATACTACATTGTTGAGGTTGACAGAAATCCGGATCCGATACCCTGCATGGATAGTAGCTTTAAATATTTGAATGGAATACTGAATGGTTAAGGAACAAATAGTTCAAGCGAACACTTGAACTAAAATTTAAACCGAACGAGCCTGTCTGAAGACCCTCGGTCCTCGAGACCGGGGGAGGCTCGCCCGAGGTGTAAAAACATTGCTTCGGCGCTTTGCACCGAAGCAATGTTTAGCGATTCTGTATTATACTCAAGCCTCTGGCTCGCTAATAGATAATGATAGCCAGAATTTAATAAAACCTGTACTAAATCATAAAAATCCTGATTCAAGGGTCCCCTGCAATCAGATAATTTGGTAATCCAGGGTTTAAAACCCTGGGCTAATTCAAATTCTGAGATCAATTCAATTATATTTGACCTGTCATGCCATTTTTTAGCACAAGTAAACTTTTTAATCATGAAATACGGACACTTCGACGATGAGAATAAAGAATATGTGATTACCAATCCCAGGACCCCTTATCCCTGGATCAATTACCTTGGTAATCACGATTTCTTCTCTTTGATATCCAATACTGCCGGAGGATATTCTTTTTTTACTGATGCTAAATTCAGAAGGATCACCCGCTTTCGTTATAACAATGTTCCAATTGATAACGGTGGCAAATACTTTTATGTAAAGGAAGGCGACACCGTATGGTCTCCCGGATGGAAGCCAGTTAAAACTGAGCTGGATGAATATGAATGCCGGCACGGTTTAAGTTATACCTGCATTAAAGGCGTGAAAAATGGATTGGAAGCAAAAGTCAAGTATTTCGTTCCTCTCAATTTCTGGGGTGAGGTCCAGAAAGTCTGTCTCAGGAATACTTCTACTGAAAACAAGAAATTCAAATTATTCTCATTCGTTGAATGGTGCCTCTGGAATGCTGAAGATGATATGACCAATTTCCAGCGTAATTTTTCTACTGGAGAGGTTGAGGTTGAGGATTCTGTAATATACCACAAAACCGAATACAAGGAAAGAAGGAATCATTACGCTTTTTATTCAGTGAATGCTGATATACAGGGCTTTGATACGGACAGAGATTCCTTTATTGGATTATATAACGGATTTGACAAACCGGATGTAGTTTTCGATGGCAAACCTGAAAACTCTGAAGCTCATGGTTGGTCACCTATTGCCTCTCACTATCTCGAGATCGAATTAAAACCTGGTGAATCGAAAGATCTGATTTTTTTACTCGGATATGTTGAGAACGATGAGGATAACAAATGGGAGTCAAAAAATGTGATCAATAAAACACCAGCTAAAGAAATGATCGCTCGATTTGATACGGCGGAGAAGGTAGATGCTGCTTTAAAAGAATTGATCAATTACTGGGATGATTTGCTGTCAAAATATGTGATTAGAAGTCATGATGACAAACTGGAACGGATGGTCAATATCTGGAACCAATACCAATGTATGATCACCTTCAACATGTCAAGAAGTGCTTCTTATTTTGAATCGGGTATTGGCAGGGGAATGGGTTTCCGGGATTCCAACCAGGATCTGATCGGATTTGTTCACCAGGTACCTGATCGAGCAAAAGAACGTATCCTGGATATTGCTGCCACACAGTTTGAAGATGGTTCAGCATACCATCAGTACCAGCCACTGACCAAACGGGGAAATGATGCCGTAGGAGGCAATTTCAACGACGACCCGATGTGGCTGATCCTTTCGACAATTACCTATATAAAAGAAACAGGTGATTTCACTATCCTGGATGAGCAAGTACCGTTTGACAACGATGAGTCAGTTGCTAAAAGTCATTTTGAGCACTTGAAAGCCTCTTTCTACCATGTAGTAAACAACCTTGGTCCGCATAATCTTCCATTAATTGGCCGTGCCGACTGGAATGATTGCCTGAATCTTAACTGCTTTTCCAAGGATCCGAATGAATCATTCCAGACCACTGAGAATAAAGAAGGCGGAACAGCGGAATCCGTAATGATCGCTGGAATGTTTGTACTATATGGTCAGGATTTTGTAGATCTATGTAAATATCTTGGAAAAGAAAAAGAAGCTGGAGAAGCCCAGAAACATGTGGATACCATGGTTGAAACGATCAATCAACATGGTTGGGATGGGAAGTGGTACATCCGGGCATATGACTTCTTCGGGAAAAAAGTTGGGAGTGATGAAAATGAAGAGGGAAAGATCTTTATAGAAAGCCAGGGATTCTGTACAATGGCTGGAATTGGTCTGGATGATGGCAGGCTGGAATCCGCACTAGATTCAGTGAGAGAAAAACTGGATTGTGAATATGGCATTGTCCTGAACAATCCGGCTTTTACAAAATACTTCATTGAATACGGAGAGATCTCCACATACCCCGCAGGATATAAGGAGAATGCAGGTATCTTCTCTCACAATAATCCCTGGATCATGATCGGTGAAACAGTACTTGGGCGAGGTGACCTGGCATTTGATTATTACAAAAAGATAGCTCCATCCTATCTTGAAGAGATCAGTGATCTTCATAAAACCGAACCTTATGTATATGCCCAGATGATTGCGGGTAAGGATGCTTTTACGCCAGGCGAAGCGAAGAATTCCTGGTTGACAGGAACAGCTGCCTGGAACTACTACGCAATCACACAATTTATCCTGGGAATTAGACCGGATTATGATGGCCTTGAGATCGATCCATGTATTCCAAAAGACTGGGATTGCTTCGAGGTAACACGTAAATTCCGAGGATCAACCTACCGCATTTTAGTTCGAAATCCTGAGCACGTAAATAAAGGGGTAAAACAGATCATGGTAGATGGTCAGGAAATTGAGGGACAGGTCGTCCCAGTCCTGGAGCCGGGTAGTGAACATGAGGTGGAGGTTTTGATGGGGTAGTTTGTTCCGGTTTCAAGGTTTAAGGTTCAAGGTTGGGTGCAGTAAATCTTATTAATAATATACGTCATTCCCGGCCTCAGAGCCGGGATCTCCGTAATTGGTGCTGGGTACGAGGTGCTGGATGCTAGTTATTTTCTGAACACTTATAGATGAGGAAAATAATTAATCTAACATTATTCGATAAAAAATCAGGGGATTTGGCATAGCCAAATCCCCTGATTCCCTATCGCGCCAGCTTCTAGCTTTCTCAACAACTAATCTCAGCGTGATGCTGAATATTAATCCGAACGAGCTTGTCCGTCTCCGAGACAGGGGGAAGCTCGCCCGATATCTTTCAATTTTCTACTTCAAATACTCCTCCGGTACTGCCGTAATCTCCCTGATCTCCATCTTCCGGAAAAACACCTCGGATCCTTCAGATTGTAACTGAATATTCCCTTTCGTTAACGGGATCACCTGCCCCTCCACTTCCAGGTGTGAGTTGGTATTGATCATATTCACCACGCCGTTGATGATATGATAGCTTTTATCTTCAAAGCATACAATTTCCACCGTATTCCACTCCCCATATGGTTTTTCAGCCATCACACTTTTTGATACAATCTTTCCGGCCTCTTTGCCACCACCTACTTCCAGGGATGGTCCATTTGGATCATACACAAATCGATCGCCGCCTTCCGGCTTGGTAGCCGTGATATTACAATAGGTGTCACCCATTCTGTAAGAGTCTCCAAACATGGTTTCCATCACCTGACATTCATGAGAAATTTTCCACACGCCCAATCCAAGGCCATATTCACCAGTTCCATGATATAGAAGGCCGGAATTTCTTGGCCTGTCACCCGCCAGCCATTTCTTTGTTCCCCATTTAACCTGCATACGGTAATGATAGTTTTCAAATTCCCCGACAGTAGCCAGTGAGCCATTTACCTGCCCGGAAGCACGGACAGCTGGTTCTCCATCTTCGGAAACAACTGTAAAGATTGCCAGCGGATCTTTATTAAAACCAATAGGTTCTGTAAAGGCTCCCGTGGAGTCTTTGGCAAGTCCTTCCACTTCCACATCAGCCCTCGGAACACCAATATAGGTTTCCCAACCGGACAGGTCCGTACTGTTGAATAATGGTGTATACTCAGGGGCTTGTTCTTTTTTTGAACTGCATGAAAGTACAAACAGTAAAGAAAATAGTAATGTTAAGTTGATATAGTTTTTCATGATTATAGAAAGTTGTTTCTGTTATTTAAAAAATGAGCTGTGAATATACAAATTGAATGGGGTTTTATCAATAAACCTGGAGTCAGTTACAGGTTGCAAGTTACAAGTTGCGAAATTATTACGATTAAAAATCCCCATAATTAATATCATAAAAATTAAATAGTTATGTAATCCCCGGACACCGTTCCGGCCTGTCCCGCAGGAGGCGGGGGGTCTCCGTAATTATTCACTTTACAAAATAACTGCGCAGTTTGGGAGATCCCGGCTCGGAGGCCGGAGGACCGAACGTTAAAAAATCTTCCAGTGAAAGATTTTAGTGAGGGGCCAGCCTGTAGGGAGGGATAGTGAATTTGGATCGATTTTGTCACAACATCCTTTGGAATAATACTTGGCTGTCCCCAATTTTTGATCTGATACCTGCATTAGAATATCAAACCAAAATATTCAGCACGAGTGAGGATGCTCGCCCTATTTTAATGCATCTTGCTTTGGCAATATTCCAGATCATAGATATCTATGCTACTAACACCTATACTTCAATTCAGGTACTATACTAACGGTGTTCAAGACCACAACTTTACGTATTTAATTTTTTCTGAAAAATCACAAAAAACCTTTTATTACACATATTTATTCTTTCCTTTGTATAGTGCAATTTGTCGGAATATGGTAATAATTACCTTTTTACGTTATATCAGCAACTAACCAATTATTTATATTACTCTTATTATTTATTTAAATCATGAACATTTTTATCGCAAAATTAAGCTCATCCACGACCGGCGATGACTTAAAAACACTATTTGAAGAATTTGGTGAAGTAACCTCTGCCAAGGTCATCTTTGACAGGGAAACCGGCCATTCCAAAAGGTATGGTTTCGTAGAAATGCCCAACGAAGAGGAAGGGCAGACAGCTATTAATGAACTTAATGAATCAGACTTCCAGGATAGTCAGGTCGTTGTTAAAATGGCAAAACCCAGATCTGATAACCGTTGATAGAATTATAAAAATAACACGTAGTAATTATAAAAGCTTCCGGATATCTCGGCGGCTTTTTTATTGCTCATTACCTGAATGAAAGTTTCTTGTATGGCTCTATGTAATCCTTTGTGTGCCTTTGGATAGCAGCTTTCATTTTAGTTATTCAGGCACATTGCAATATTGATATTAATGCTCCTTCAAACATCCGTTTGGACCGATATCATATTCCCAATAATATATTTTATATTTGTCACTGCAAGATACCCTTCCAATTATACCTCGCTGAATTAAAACTTAATCCGCACAACATGTTCATTAAGGCATTATTGGCAGGTTTACTTTTACTCATAATAATATCTGAAATATATGCTCAGCCAGTAAACCTCGTAAATTCGCAAGATCATAATTTCCGCCTGATCAAATTGCACTATGAAAACTCGGGAGGTGAAAAGGGAGTAACTACCTTTGAATATAATATACAAGGCGAACTTTACCGTGCCGTTTGGGAATTGCTGGATGGAACCCGGTTTTCAATCAATTATTATTCATATGATAATAACCGCCTAATCAGGAAATATCGGGAATTTTCTGACAGTATTACCTCTGAAGAGATCTTTAGTTACAACCACCATGGGCAATTGATCAATGAACAGTTCAACAGATCGGATGGGATGTTCGGTACTGCAAAACACTTGATTGATGGACATGGACATACAATAAAATCAATATGCCGAAAAGATAAAGGCTGGCTGGATGCAGATATATCTTACCTGTATAATGACCAGGGGAAAAGAGTAAAAGGATTCATTTTTCAAGGAAACACTCAGGTTGGTTACATTAATTATGAATATGATAAAGAGGATAATCCGGTCCTGGAAACCTGGGATTTTAATGGAGAATGGAATCAGCAATTTCGATATGAGTATGAATCTATACAGTGTCAGATTTACTCTTCTTCAAATGTTTTCATCCGGCATAACTGTGATTTCAGGTTGATCGGGGAGGATTATATGTTTGACCAGGAAACCGGTGGCCCTTCATTTTATGAATATAACTCCCTGGGAAGATTAATTAAAAAAGAATTCAATCGATCAGATGGTTTTAAAACCATTACAACTTATGATTATAACGATACAGGTAGATTGCAGAAATCAAACCGGATGTATTCTGATGGAAAGACAGGTGAATTTTCATACCAATACAATGAAAATGGACAACTTGTGCAACGTTTGTTCGAAAGATCCGATGGCATTAAAGGCTCAGAGCGATATAAATATGATAAAAATGGTAAACTGGTAATGGGGTGTTATGATAATTTCGATTCATGGCTCAATGGTTCCTTAACATTTGAATGCGATCGTTATGGGAATCTCAGCCATGGATTTTTCATAGGGCAGGATGGATTTGATGCTGACATTGATTTTCAGTGCGATTCATATGGGAATGTTATCCGTATCCACTGGGATTTTTCATTTGACAAATCGCAGACATATATCTTCAACTATAAAAAACTGAATGATTAAAAACGTTTACTGACTATATATTCTCCCATAATCATAAATCATTAAGAAACAGGAGTACTGGATGCAGGTCAGAATCAACCCTCAATTTGAAACCATCTCATATTTCAGATGCATTAAAAATTAGTAATAAGTTTTTATATTTACCTGTACTTTTTTAACTGAACATAATCCTCATATCAATGAAAAATATCCCGGTTCTCACCGTTTCAGGTCAGTCACTGGCTGAAACGTATGAAGCAGCTCTGGTGGCACTTTATAACCATGGTACCCGATTTGAAACCCAATATGATAAACCCGGAGATCCACTGAGTCTGGATTGTACTATGAACATGACCATTAATGATCCCGAAAGCGATCCAATGATACATATGGCTTTCCCAGGAGGTGTTGAAGATCTCAAGGAATACGTGCTGGAACTTAAAGGATTTAAGGACCATTGGATTAAGAACATGAATGATGAAGAGGATACCCGGTGGGAATATACCTATCATGGCAGATTAAAAAATTATGGGACCTGGAAAGAGATACATAATGGTAGCTCAGTTGAATCCGGTGAGTTTAAAATCGATCAGATCGAAAGGGTGATTGATAAATTATCAAAGCAGCCTTTCACCCGGCAGGCACAGATGATCACCTGGATGCCAAATATTGATAATGATTGCTATGATCCACCATGTTTGCAATCCCTCTGGTACCGGATCCAGGAAGATGATGATGGTGTTTACTGGCTTAACAACAATATTCGTTTCCGGAGTAATGATGCCTGGGGTGCAAGCTTTATGAATATGTTTGGTTTCATTCAATTTAACAAAGAAATAATAGCCGCCGGAGTAGCAGAAAAAACTGGCAAAACTGTTAAAATGGGTCGAATGAACTGGCAAGCTGATTCATATCATATCTATGGAAAAGACATTGCCACAGCTAAAGAGATGTTATTCGACAGGATTGAAACAATGGATATCGGTGAACGTACCCTGAGTTTCAATGATCCATTCATTCAGGAAATGTATAATGGCGCTGAACATTCTATCATCAATAAGATTGAAGAGTACGATAAGACACATTGAATGAGTTATGAAAATTTGTTTTTACAGGTTTATAGAATGCAAAAATATAACCCCAAAACTTTAAACCATGAACCTTGAACCCTGAACCTTGAACTCTGGGCTGCTTTTATTATTTTTGGGCAAACTTTTTTCAAATGACCCAGGAAGATAATAAACAACAGAAAAACCTGTTCAAGGAAACGCTTAAAGAACTTACCCAACCATTCATTGATCTTGCCCATACTTCACGTGCACTATTCGGTCTGAATCTCAACTATGTACTGGAGGGCATAACATATTTCGGTGTAGTGGGCTTGCTTGCCATTTTCTTCAATGAATATATTGCCCTTGATGACATAAAAGCAGGCAATATGGTGGGGTTTCTCACAGCCGGGATCACCCTGTCAATGCTTCTATTGGGTGCCACCGTGGATTGGGTTGGTTTAAGAAAAGCCCTTCTTTATGCCATGTTATTTATCCTCACTGGCCGGGTAATTCTGGCTTTATCACCGGAATTAGGAATGCCAGGACTCTGGAATGGGGCACATATCTGGTCAATGGTTGGCATAATGGGGATCATCATCGGTTATGGTATATATCAACCGGCGGCATATGCTGGTGTGAAGCAATTGACCACTGCCAAAACCTCTGCCATGGGATATGCTATGCTCTATGCCCTGATGAATCTGGGTGGATTTCTTCCTGGTCTTATTTCTCCACCAGTTCGCAAAGCTACTGGTATTACAGGTGTTTTCTGGGTATATGTAGGCATTACCATAGTAGCTATTGGGATCATATATTTCATCATGACGAAAAAAGCTATGCAAAAAGCGCTTGATGAAGTTAAAGCTGAAGGAGGGCCCCAGGAAGAAGAAAAAGATGAATTTGGAGGAATGAGTGTGAAAGAGAAGATGAGGCGCTATATCAGGAATTTTCCTTTACGGGATATGCGTTTCTTATTTTTTATTTTCATCCTGATCCCAGTACAAACACTCTTTGCCCATAACTGGCTTACCCTTCCGCAATATACCAGCCGTGCATTTGAAGGCTTTGTGAGCGATAATTTTGAGTTTTTTGTAAATCTGAACCCTATCCTGATTTTCATACTTGCACCCATCGTCACTGCGCTCACTTCTCAGAAAAATACCTATAAGATGATGATCATCGGTACGTTTGTCATGGGAGCCCCAACATTGTTCCTTGTACTTGGTCCAAATATAAATACACTGATGGCTTACCTGATTTTTATGACGATAGGTGAAGCCATGTGGCAACCACGTTTCCTGCAATGGGTTGCAGAAATTGCCCCGAAAAACATGACTGGCATTTATATGGGAATTGGACAGTTCCCATGGTTCCTTACGAAAATTATTACTGCCCTGTATTCAGGCTGGTTTCTTATGCAATATTGCCCGGCGGATAGAGCACCTGCTCTTTTACATACTGAAACCATGTGGTTGATTTATGCAGGTATCGCATTGATATCACCAATAGGACTTCTTATTGCAAGGAAATGGATGGTGAAGGGATTTAAAGAGAAAGCGACATAGAAGAGATTTTGGATTGTGGATTGCGGAAGGGTAAGCCAGTTATGGGCAAAGA
>JBHOSY010000025.1:0-34672 GCA_042584165.1 Bacteroidota bacterium
ATCATCTACAATCATTTCTTTCTCTTTCGAATCTTCTTCCCCATAAATTTCACACAGTTCATATTTCAAATCAAATTGATTAGATATAATCCTGACACTCGGTGTTGCAGTTAAAAGTACTATTATAAAAAGTAATAGTGTACGCCTTAACAGGTTCAATAATTTCATAGAATAGTATGGAACTTTACTCTTCATTCCTCAATAACTTTAAATACCATTTGAGTATAAAAATCTGAAACACTATCCTTCTTGTGATTGACATCAGTAAGTGAGGGTAAGTGCTCTGCAAAGTACCTCTGATGATGAGCTCCTTCAATTATCGTGGAAATTAACATACGCGGAAATTCAAATTTCGGATTTATTTCCAAAATAATATCGCTAACTCTTTTGACTACTTGTTTATAAGCTTTAAAATACCCTCTTTCATTTTCGCTATCCACATTTTTTGTATGATAAGCTTTAACCGATTCTGTAATTATAATTTTATCTAATAATCCTTCATCTATATAGGAAAATGATTTATCAACCGTTATTGGTTGTGTTAACATTTTAACAGCTTCTTTGAGTTTATGTCTGGGAGAATCTACATTAATGGTCTTAAAAACTAACTTATATTCCATCCAACTCCAATACCAGCAAGCAAGATAAACTAATAGTGTATGCTTACTTTCAAAATAGCGGTAAATAGAGCTTTCAGGAGATCCGATTTTTTCTCCTAATTTCTTAAAGGTAAAAGCTTCAAAACCCAGTTCGTTTATCAATTCAATACTAGAAGAGACAATATTGCGTCCCAGTTCTGATGGATCCGGATTTTTTAAGTATAATTCCGGACTGATTTTTATTTGAATTTGAAGATTTTCCATTATAACTAATATTTATACGCAAATATAATAGTAATACTATCAATATTGCAAGTATTAGTCTATCTTTCGCTTGAATATATTTGAAAATCTTCAGCAAAAAGTGGACTGATATTGAGAAAGTGTAATTCAGGTTGTATTTGGTAAATATTAATTATTATTGATAAATAATGGGTAACAGGCATTATTTAAACTATTTGTTATTCAGAATTGCTTTTATCAACGCAATTGTGATTGCATACCTGAACCGGTACAATGAATAGGAAGCTCCAGATACACCATCTACCTGAAGCATGTCTTGTTTTGCTAATAGTTGTTGTTCCATATTCGGATATGCAATGGCAGGTGTTGTACCGGTAATACTCATCTCTTCACAATAGGCTTTATCCTCCTGTTTGCCACGACCCGATTTATGAACTTCATTGTAGTCAATCGAAATAATTTTTCCATCCTTTATTTCAAGTTCCACAACATGTTTATAATCAAAAGCATCATATGGTGAGGCTCCGGTATATACCCCGTCTTTAATCCCATCAGCCTTAGATGGTAATTTGTAAGCATCAATCAATTGCTGAAAAACACTGTCTACCCTATCAATAGATGATGTTTCTATGATAAAATGTAGTGAAACTAATCCTGCCTTGAAATACTTGTCATCTGGTTTGTAATCCTTGATTATTTCCATGTCGTCACCATTTATATGTTGACTAAATGCATTCAAACAGGTTGTGAAAAATAATGCAATCACCAGAAATCCAATTGTTAATCTTTTCATAATTGTAAATATTCCTTTAAACTCCATCTCTTGCAAATATCGTTCTTGTTTTTATTTTAGTTTTTCACAGATATGGCACTGTTTTTGTTTATTTGAATCAGGCCTAACCTAATTTCTATTTATATCGATTATCCTGAATAGATAGATAATGAAGTGAGTGTTCTAATACAATTATTTTTAAAAAAAACACAATTTGTTATGGAACACAAAAGACACTTATTCATTCCTGTATTTCTGTTTATTTCAGTAAGCATTTCAGGACAGGAATCAAAGAATCATGAAATGGTTTTTCCAAGGGGTATTTCATTGATGTATGGAAAATCCATGACTTCAATGCGGGATGAGTATATCTCCCCGGAAACATATACAGGAAATCTAAACTGTATCACTGCAAGCTGGTCCTGGTTTAAGAATAACAAAGGATATCGAGTTGGAATTTCAAATAACTTTTCTAATGAAGTACGCAATAATGATATCCTGGCAGATTATAATCAAACCATGCTTTTTCTCGATTTCATGTACGACGCCGGGAAGTTCTCAATATTTTCAAAAGATGCATACCTGTATATAGGACCAAGTCTGGAGTTATTTGACTACTATATGAACCACTCCTTTGCAAACATTATCAAGTCTGAATCAGAAGGTAGCTTGACTTCTCTCGGTGTAAATATTAATCTTTTATGGCAAATTAATAATTGGGTTCAACCAGAACTATTCCTGCGTTCAAACTTATTGTCCTTTGCAAATAAAACATATGATAATCAGCGTTATCCAAATTCAAATTCTGAAGCCAGCCTTGTTTCATTCTTCGATGCAAATAATATACATTCAGGACTGGGCATTCGTTTTTTTCCCTTCAATAAGTTTTCAATAAAAGTCGATTATAAACTTCATTATTCAAAGATAAGTGAATGGGATGATTATAGTTCAGTAAATAATATCATATCAGCCACTGCTAATTACACATTTTAATTTGATTCACTGATGTTTAAAATATCCAATATTCTCGTTCTGTCAATTACTGTTCTATGTGTTAGTAATTGCAGTCTCCCGGATGAAGTACCTGTCTCAAATCAAAATATTGAAGATTTCGAGGTGGTATGGGAATCGGTAAATTCAGTTTATCCCTATCTTGATTTCAAACAAATCGATTGGGGCCAAATCTATAACACCTATCGACCTCAAGCTGAAAAGGCAGTTGGTGATGAAATTTTCGATGTGTTATCTGGAATGTTACATGAATTGAAAGATGGACACGTATATCTGACAACAGCCGGAGGATATAAAATGAAACCATACATACCGGTCAGAAGTTTGAAAAATCGCTATGCCTACAGCCCACTGGTTGTTCATAAGTATTTTAATAATGGGATACATATAACGGGTCCATGGGAATTGGAATATGGGATTACTGACAGTAATGTTGGATATATATACATATCATCCTTTGGTTCGCATATAGATTTCGTAAATGATCTTAATGCCGCATTGGAATACACCCGCGATACAAAAGGGCTTATAATAGATGTTCGTCATAATATCGGGGGTGATGGTAAAAATACCCATGTTGTAGTGAGCAAGTTTCTCTTAAATCCATTAAAAAGCCTTGACACATATGTTCTTGGTGAACTCCAGGATGAAACATATATACAACCAGATGAAGATTATCAATATTTTAATCATGTCATCGTCCTTATAAACGGAGTTTGTTTCAGCGCCACAGAATCATTCGCCGAATTAATGAAGCAAGTACCAACAGTAACAGTTGTTGGTGATACAACAGGTGGAGGTTCTGCTGGATTTTATGGTTATGAACCACCAGCATCAGGTAATTTTCAACTTCCCAGTGGTAAAATGATCCATATCGGTACTATGGATATCAGGAGATACGATGATTTACCTTTCGAATGGATTGGGATCTCACCTGATATTCAAGTTTCTCAAACAGAAGCTGATATTAACAATGGAAGAGATAAACAATTAGAATATGCAATTGAATTTATTGAAAACTTAAAATAAGAATTCAGAAATTGAGTCTTTCGGATTTATTCCAGGTTAATAATAAAATCCCTGGGACCATCCTTTGACAGATGAATTTCCCGTACGATAAGTTTTCCATCTTTTTCAATCTCAACTTTGTATTTGCCAAAAAAACCTTTGAATCTGTAAACCTTCCCATCGAATGGGATATCGTCGAGTTCAGTTGTCCATTCGTTGTTAATTAACCTGTTAAGTATATTGTAAGAAGGTTTTGGATCCAGGTTTGCATCCAGTAAACCGGCTTTCCATTTATTCTCATTCGGCGTAGCTGTCTGATCCGCAAAATTCCACCAGGTAATGCTTTGAACTGCATTGTGCGAAAACCATAAACGATATAAATTACCAACAACACTGGCCTGTATTTGCTGCCCATTTTCGTCATCTGGAATGGTAGGGATTGAAACCTCACTAATGTGTAGGGGTTTATTAAAATTTCCATATAGATCCAATACCCTGAACAGGTGGAGGGGAGTCAGATTATCGCCATTTAATACATCCTGGTACAATCCTGGTGCAAATAAATGTAATTGCATCCCTATCCCATCAATCTTTGCACCTCTGAGTCTCAGATTTTGTATGATCTGGTAATAATGGCTGTATTCATTATTATAATTCAACCAGACATCCGTGAGATCATTTATCAGAGATTTATTGTCGGAAGGAAATAACTTCTCGCTTAACTTATAGGCCTTCAGTGCATAATCTTCCGGCATGATCACATCAGGCCGGCTGATAGTCAGTTCGTTGGTCACATCCCAGTATTTAATACGATCAGAATACCTCTCAGCTATCTCGGTAAAACGTTTTTCCATAAGCTGGTACTGTTCATCAGGATTATCAGGAAGCCAGTCAGGCAGGTACCACTCCCAGATCAAAGGATGGCCTTTGGGTGTCAGATTATTCTCCAGGCAGAAATCTAAAACAATGTCAGGAGCAGGTCTTCTGAGTATTTTAACACTTTCTTTACTGAATCTCGGTTCACCCTGAACTGGTTCCAGGTCGGACCAGTAAAATGGGATGGTGCCAAAATTAAAAATGTGAGTAAACGCATTTTCAAAATCACTGTTCTGCTTTTTTGTATCAAATCCTTTCAACATAAAGAGATTTGCCCCAAACAGGAAATCATGCGATACCTGCCTGACACTAACCTTCTCAACCTCAATAAATTCGTCATTAGGAGATTGAAATTTAATTGAAGCACGGGCTTTCCGGTTTCGTTCAATTCCTGTCTCAATACGTTCGACCACCTCCTTTTCATCCCATAGCTCCAGGTATTCTTCTGGTATTTGAGAAACAGCCCTGAAGCTCACGAATATGACGAGTACAACTATTATATGCCTCATAATAATCACTGAGTAATTAGTGTATTGATCGTTTATTTAGTCAGATTGGTAAGTAAGTTAGTTACCATTTTCTATAATGCAATTAATAATTCTCTCAGAAATATGTCAAATAGATACATAATAATGATCCATCGTGATCATTCTATAAGGATTATTAGCAGTACTTTGGCTAGATTTGAATCCAATACCTGATACCAAACTCCGTAATCATGAGATTGATAAGCATCACTTTTATACTAACACTATTACTCGCTGCCAATTGTAACCAGAAACCCGCGGAAGAAAGTAATCTCAATCAACAAATTCTCACAGATCCTGATTTTACATATGTTAAAACCAGGGCACGTGAGATAGTCCAATCAGGATTTAATGCCGGGGACGGATACCAGGAAGTCTGGATCCGGGATTATAACACTTTCATTGAAATATCCTGTGAGGTACTGGATGTATCGCTTGTGAGAGAGAACTTGGTCATTTTCTTCCGGATGCAAGGTGCCGATGGGAATATTATTGATGGATTTGTTCCAAAAGAAAAAGCAGGAGTCGGCTACGAATATATTTATTCCGATCTCGAACCGCGATATGCAGGACATAAAAATACGGTGGAAACCGACCAGGAAGCATCTTTGATCCAGGCAGTTTACAAATATGTGAATGTCATGAATGATAAATCTATCCTTGAAGAAAAGGTGGGTGAATATACTATAACCCGGAGAATGGAAATGGCGCTTCAATTCCTGCTGGATCATCGATATAATGAAGAATATGGGTTGATCTGGGGTGCAACCACTGCCGACTGGGGTGATGTGCAGCCTGAACATGACTGGGGAGTATATCTTACCGATGATACCCACTATTCTCTCGATATATATGATAACGCAATGATGCTGATCGCTATTGATAACTATATATCAATGGTTCCCGAAGCAATGGAAAAATGGCAGCCGATCAGGATTCAGATCAGTGAGAATGTACGAAAGCATTTATGGGATACAGAAAACCAGAAGTTCATTCCGCACATATATCTTAATGGATCCCCATTCCCGGAGGATTTTGATGAGAACCAGGTATATTACCATGGAGGAACTGCTGTTGCTATTGAAGCAGATCTTCTAACCAGGGAAGAAATCTTAGCATCCCTGGGCAAAATGGTAGAAAATATGAAAGCCAGCGGGGCAGGTTCAATCGGACTGACCATGTATCCCCCCTATCCCGAAGGCTCTTTCAAAAACCCTGGTATGTATCCATTCGGTTATCAAAATGGGGGCGACTGGACCTGGTTTGGGGGCAGGATGATCCAGCAACTTGCCAGGAATGGATTATTCCAGGAGGCCTATGAACATTTGAAGCCTATGGTATCGCGAGTAACTGAAAACCAGGGATTTTATGAATGGTACACAGTTGATAACAAGCCAAAAGGATCCGGTACTTTTCGGGGATCAGCCGGGGTGTTATACAAAGCCATCATTATGCTGGAAGAGTGGGCTGAGAATAAGGATAGAACCACACGTTCACTGATAAATTAATCTATGGAAGATCTCTCCTATCGTCGAGATGACAATTGGATTTACAGGCCAGGCTTCCGCCTGGCCTGTAAAAGCGCCCTGTCATTCTGAGCGCAGCGAAGAATCTGCAAAATATTGTTTCGTTATATTTTGTTTTTAATTTACAAAATCACTAATAATGCTTTCTGCATTGAAGAATAAATAATTGATTATAAAATCAAAATGAATAGCAAGAAACTAAGAAGCCAGGATTGGTTTGGAGGGATGGATAAAATGGGATTCGTGCACCGTTCATGGTTCAGGAACCAGGGTTATCCTGATGATCATTTTCGAGGCAAACCAGTTATTGGCATTTGTAATACATGGTCTGATCTGACCCCCTGCAATGGTCATTTGAGGGAATTTGCCGAAATCGTAAAAAGAGGTGTCCTGGAAGCCGGTGGTTTCCCGCTGGAATTCCCTGTTATGTCTTTGGGTGAGACCGTTATGCGACCAACAACCATGTTATTCCGTAACCTTGTCAGCATGGATGTTGAGGAATCCATCAGGGCCAATCCTCTTGACGGAATAGTTTTACTTACAGGGTGTGATAAAACCACCCCATCCACGGTTATGGGAGCCTGTAGTGTGGATCTCCCAACGATTGTGGTACCCGGAGGTCCCATGCTCAGTGGCAGGTTCAGGGGAGAATTGATAGGCAACGGATCCTTCAACTGGATGATCAAAGTAAAGCAGACAGCTGATAATTTTACGGACGAGGATATGACCGAAGCAGAGATTTGTGTCGCTAGAAGTGCCGGTCATTGCAATACCATGGGAACAGCATCCTCCATGGCTTCGATGGTAGAGGCACTTGGCTTAACATTGCCTGGAGCATCTTCGATTCCAGCCGTCGACTCAAGAAAAAAGGTAATGGCTCATTTAACAGGTCGAAGAATTGTTGAAATGGTGAACGAAGATCTGAAATTATCAAAGATCCTCACCCGAAAAGCCTTTGAGAATGCCATAATAGTAAATGCAGCGATAGGTGGATCCACGAATCAGATCATCCACCTGACAGCCATTGCGGGAAGGATCGGAGTGAAGCTTGACCTTGAGGATTTTGATAACATTGGGAGTAAAATACCACTATTGGTCAACCTGATGCCCTCAGGGAAATACCTGATGGAAGACTTCTTTTATGCAGGAGGATTGCCAGTGGTTCTGAAGGAATTGGGTAACCTGCTCCACAATGATACCATCACCGTAAATAACAAATCACACAAAGAAAATAATAAGAAAGCTGAGTGTTTTAATAGGGATATAATTGCTCGTATTGATAATCCTTTCCAGAAAGAAGCAGGAATTGCAGTTCTGAAAGGTAATTTGTGTGAAAATGGAGCGGTTATTAAACCTTCAGCAGCAACGCGTGAATTAATGAAACACCGGGGTTGTGCCGTTGTATTTGAGACCATTGAAGACTACCATGCAAGAATTGATGATCCGGATCTTGAAATTGATGAATCATGTGTGATTGTACTTAAAGGAGTAGGCCCGAAAGGTTATCCCGGAATGCCTGAAGTCGGGAATGTCGATCTCCCCAAAAAACTGATACTGAAAGGAGTTAAGGATATGGTCAGGATCTCAGACGGTAGGATGAGTGGGACTGCATATGGCACGGTTGTACTCCATATCTCACCTGAATCAACGGTAGGTGGTACACTGTCACTAGTACAAGATGGAGACATGATAGAACTTGATGTCGCTAATCGCACGTTGAATCTGGACGTACCGGAAGAAGAATTAAATGAAAGAAGGGCCAAATGGACACCCCCGATTCCTACAGCAGAGCGGGGATATGTAAAAATATATCTGGATCATGTACAACAGGCCGACAAAGGAGCGGATCTGGATGTGTTAATTGGCGGATCAGGTGATATTGTTAAACGAGACCTTCATTAATTAGTAATAATTTGAGAATTTGATATGAGGTTATTTAAAGTAAAAAGAGGGATCATCATTGAAGACAATGGTAACTACTTCCTTGTGAAGGATGTACCGTGGGATCAGTTTTTCAATGATAACGATCTATTAGAAAAAATAAATGGGATTATTAGTTCACAGGATCCTGTGGCAAACGGATCTGAAATTATTAATACTGAATTAGAGGCACCCATTCAAAACCAGGAGATATGGGCTGCAGGAGTTACATATTTCAATAGTAAACTTGGGCGACAGGAAGAGTCAAAAGATACAGGAGGAGGACAATTTTATGCCCATGTATATGAGGCAGAAAGGCCTGAGTTATTCTTTAAAGCGCTTGCTCACAGAACAGTCGGATCAGGTGAATTTGTCAGGATACGATACGATTCAACCTGGGATGTTCCGGAACCGGAACTCACCCTGGCCATTACTTCAAGCGGTAAAATTGTAGGTTATACCATTGGTAATGACATGAGTTCGAGAAGCATCGAAGGTGAAAATCCGCTCTATCTTCCCCAGGCAAAATCATATGATGGCAGTGCAGCCCTGGGACCTTGTATTTATGTTACTGAAGAAGGTCTTCCTACAGAGACAACCATTAGTCTGGAAATTTTTAGAAATGGTTCCGTGGTTTTTGAAGGAAGTGTTGGAATTGATCAGATGAAAAGGAAACCAGAAGAGTTAGTTTCCTACCTTTACAGGGAGTGCACCTTCCCACAAGGTAGTTTTCTTATGACCGGGACAGGAATCGTACCTTCACAAGAATTTACTTTACAGTCAAGTGATAAAATATTGATTACAATTGAACCAATTGGTACACTTATAAATACAGTTAAATAATACAATGGAACTTACAGGTTTGAATTTTATAGGAGGTGATCGCTCAGGATCAGGTCAGGTCATATTTCAGGCAGTGAATCCTACTTCCGGAGAGAAAATATCACCCGATTACTTTGAAGCAAATGTTGAAGAAGTTGATGCAGCAGTCAGAAAAGCAGAATCAGCATTTCAGGTATATCGAAAAAAAAGCGGAATCGAAAAGGCTGCATTCCTAGAACAAATTGGAGATCAGATTATGGGGTTGGGTGATTCTCTCGTTAAAAGATGCTGCCAGGAAACTGGATTACCGGAAGCGAGAATTATGGGAGAGCGTGGAAGAACAGTAAATCAACTGAAACTTTTCGCCTCCGTATTGAAAGAAGGATCATGGGTGGATGCACGCATTGACACAGCAATTCCTGACAGACAACCAGTTCCAAAACCTGACATTCGATGCATGCAGATTGCATCAGGACCTGTAGGTGTATTTGGTGCCAGTAATTTTCCCCTGGCTTTTTCCGTTGCAGGCGGTGATACGGCATCAGCACTTGCAGCCGGATGTTCGGTTGTCGTTAAGGCCCATCCTGCCCACCCGGGAACATGCGAAATGATAGGAATGGCGATCCATAAAGCGATTGAAGCATCTAATATGCCTGATGGAACTTTTTCCATGGTACAGGGACCTTCTGTCGCTGTGGGAATGAATATAGTTGAACATCCCCTCATTAAGGCAATCGGATTTACAGGTTCGTTTCGTGGAGGCAAGGCATTGTTCGATGCAGCCTCAAAACGATCCGAGCCTATTCCTGTATATGCTGAAATGGGAAGCATCAATCCGATTTTTGTACTTCCAGGAGCTATAAGGGAGAAAAAAGATGAAATTGCGGCTGGATTGGCGGCTTCAGTAACGCTGGGTGTTGGACAATTCTGTACCAATCCGGGACTGGTAGCCTTTGAAGGATCTGAAGATGGCAAAGAATTTCAACAGGCTATCGCAGAGAACATAAAAAATATTAATGCCGGTAATATGTTAACCCCCGGGATCCAGCAAGCCTATAAAGATGGGATCGAAAAAATGGTTCAGCAAAAAGGAGTTAACTTCCTGGCATCAGGAGGAGAGAAAACAGACGGGGTTGGCGGGACACCTCATCTTTTTCAGGTAGATTCCGGTGAGTTTCTGACCAATGAACAACTCGAGGAGGAAGTTTTCGGTCCATCAACCCTGGCGGTAACAGCAAATCACAGGGATGATTTACTTAAAATTGCCAATAAAATGGGTGGCCACCTGACCGCTACCTTGTATGGTTCGGATGAAGATCTCAAAAACAATGAGGACCTGATCCAGATCCTGGAAAGGAAAGTGGGTCGTTTGATCATCAACGGCTTCCCGACAGGTGTGGAAGTTTGTCATTCAATGATCCATGGAGGACCATTTCCGGCAACAACTGATGGACGAACTACTTCGGTTGGTACAGCGGCCATTCATCGATTTGCCCGGCCTGTCAGTTACCAGAATTTTCCAGAAACCCTGTTGCCAGACGAACTGAAAAATGATAATCCATTAAATATATGGAGATTAGTTAATGGAGAAAGAAAGAAGTAATTAAACAGGTATGTCATCCCTCTTATCAAAACTATAATCGAGGAATGATATACCCTAATACTAAAAGCTTCAATCCAAAGGACTAATCTTTGCTGGTGGTTGATGATTTTGTACGTCCTCCCAGGCTTTTTTCAGGTCTTCAATGTGTTGATTTCTCCATTCCTCAATCAGTCTGAATACTCTGGAGGGAACAGTTCCACTCAGTTGTTTCCCTGTCCTAATCTCGACTCTAACTACATACTCATTATAAAAGGCATGAAAATGCGGAGGATCATGATCATCATAAAATATGGCAATGATGATCCCATAAAATCTACTTAATTCTGGCATATTATAGCTGGTTTTGTATTTCTCAATAGCTTCCTGAACTTCCAATCTGTCTTTCTTAGCCAAATCCATATATTAAAATTACAAATTCAGAATAAAAAATTAGCATGATCTCTGTGTTCTTTACGTCATCTTGGCGCCCTTTGCGCGAAAATATTTTACACTAAATTCGCTAAGTTCATCAACCCAATGAATTTATATCTCTTAATCACCTGGTCTTGGTCCGAAATGAGGCAATGGATTCCCGTATTCCAGTGCTCCAAGATCAGGTGCATTCCCCTGGAAACCATCTGTAATATTTGGCAATTCACACCCCGCATCAATAGCCTTGCTGCTTTTTCTCAGCATGAAATCATATCCCTCTAAAGGATATACATGTCCCCTCTTCTCAGGATCAGGAATACTTACATTCACAAAACAATCATAATCAAGTTCCACTCCATGTTTCTCATATCCGGTTTGTTGAGTAAATTCCTTTAATGATTTCATTTCATAAGCTGACAGCTCCGATTCATCAATATGATTCATGTTTTCCCCCACCGGGATCCTCCAACGGTATTTGATCCTGCTATTTTTCTTTTCCCGGTAGCCGTTATAATCCAGCGTACTGTAATTCGTAAGCGTAGCTCCTGATATGGCTGGTCGGTTATCATTCGGTCCCATAAACAGGTTATTCCTGAAATGACCATTGGAGAATGGACTGATACTGGTTTCTGCACAAAATGTATTGCAATATGTATATATCCCGGCTGGCCTGATCATATATTTCAGTGAAATAGAAGGTATATGGTATAAAATATTCTTTATAAAATAAACCGGACCCCCGAATACAGGTTGAGCACTTAAAGCAGCATGATAAGAATTAAATCCCCGGTTTTCAAAAATACGGATGTTATGAACTCCTCCATCAGCTTCAATAAAATCATCAGACATATTAAAAATATCATTCCCATAAATGTCGATGGATACACATTTTTTATCCGGATCCTCTTCCGGAAGACCATGGGTATCCACACATATTCCATCATGAAAATAGGAGATGGAATTGTAGCAGACCACATGACTTTGTCCATATACCTTAACTGCAAAATAGGAAGTCAATGGTGAAGGATGTTCCAGTCGATACCACCCTACCAGAGTATCCGGATCGTGTCTTCCAATCATCACGTTATCCGCTATATAAAAATCCTTTGAATTAGTATTGTGTGTCATCACTCCAATACCCACATCTTCAATTTTACAGTTTTTCACTGTCAGACCACTGCATCCCATGACCCGTTTCAAACCAGCATAAAAAACTATATCAACATTCCGAATGGTCAGCCCTTCAAAATAATGATAATCGGCTGCCATTACATCGAAAAGCCGGTATGCGCCAGAACCATCGAAGATCACTTCTCCATCTCCGGCAGCCTTGATAACAATGGGTTTTTCAGGAGTACCTTTCTGAGTGAAAACATAGGCTCCATGGAATTGAAGTGCAAGCGGATCTACATAGTCTAACAGATCACCTTTGTATAATCCCGCATGGACCAGAATAATATCGCCCGCTTTTACCCTGGGTTCCGGTACAATCCACCAGTCTCCAAGGTTCCCCCCATCGTAATATGCTTCATTTAAGCCGGTAAAGGAGGGTTCTTCTTTTGGGCCTTCATACCCGGGAGGATATACATGGTAGGTTTGACCATCCTCAGAAGGTTTCGGCTCTGTCTTTGTGGTAATCACAACCTGATGTTCTGTTACACCTTCAGTGCCGTCAGGATCTGCTAACTGGAACCTGCATTCATAGGTTTCTCCCGGCAGAAGATTAAAGATACTTCCGACAAACATATCCTTTACAGTGTAAACCCATCGTTGTCCATGACCGTAAACTTTTTCCCCTCCAATCCTCAACAAAGGATGCCCCTTCTTCCAATCTGAAGTACCTTTTTTCCGATAAGAAACTGCGACCTGTGCGTTACGGTTTTCATCCCCATATATTTTCCATTCAAATCCTGCACATACCAGGGTTGGGGGTTCCACGATAAACTCATCAGTTTTTGTTTTATCCCGAATTAATGGATCAGGTTGAGCTTTAACTAATGGACTTAGGAGTACAAGGGAAAAGAAAACCGTCGAAATAAGAGAGGCCGGGTTTTTCATAGTAATAGTAGTTTGAAGGTTTATATAGATTTCACATTAATTTATATAATTATATTGGTTAATAAAATGATCAGATTTTCATTATCAAAACCATATATTTGTTTAGGTAGCTTCAACAAAACCCCTGAATAAAATGGATAGGCAACATAAGTGGATATTTCCCATCGTTTTTTGTTTATTTATTCTTCATCATTCTTCTGCCCAGTTTATTGATAATTTCGATGGGCAAACGACACCAATAGAGAATGGATGGAGATATAATACAGGCGATGGATCAGCAACAATGAATCTTATCCAAGGAGATGGGCATGTCACCCTGGTTGTTGATGCCACAAATGACAAACGGAATATCTGGTGGGCTTTAGTCGCACACCAGGTTCAGGATCTTAACATGAAAAACCTTGTCAAACCGGATTTCGAGTTGCGTGCTGAAGCCCGTATAAAGGTAAGTCATGCTCCACGCAGGGTTAACCTTCATTTTAATCACTCGCGCACTACTGATTACCATTCCCATCTTATGGAATATGATATTCCCGATACGGTGAACTGGCATACTATCAGTTTCACCACACATGATTTTGATGTTCAGCCAGGTGACCAGGTTAATGCTCAAATGGCCCTGATGGACTGGGGACAATCAATATACAGAATTGATATTGACTATTTCAAGGTTGATGTTGTGAACAGGAATAAAATTGGGAAAGACCTGGGAACACAAATACCATATCACCCGCCTGTTGTAGATCCTGATATATATTCATATCATATCCCCGTTTCTCAGGATGCTATAGTTGACCTTATGTATCCTGATATGAATTTTAATAACTGGCAAATCCTGGAAGACGATGTTAATATTCCTATCCTTTCAGTTAGCACATCACAGGTTGTTTTACTCAAGTGGGACTTCAGTGAACATAAAGGGAAAAAGGTAACAAAATCAGGATTACTTGAATTAACAACACATTCCCTGCAGCGATCACCGGAATACAAGAAAGATTTTGGGATGATCAGGGTGGTAGAAATACTGGCTGGAGATGCGCAATGGGATCAGGAAAGCGTTACCTGGGATTCATTTTGTGAAGATCAATCGTTAGAAAAGGTTTTAAATACGCAAATGGTTATCGATTACGAGGTAAATGGAGTTAAGGGAGGTAAATCATTTTTTACAATCACCTATCCGGTTTTACAGCGATTGATTGATGGCAAAACTTTAGGTCTGGCAATCAGACCACTCGGTGCAGTAAATGCGTCATTTTATGCTTCCGAATTCCAAAAAGGCAATCTCAGCCCGAAATTACATTTCGATATCGAATAGATACAGTTAATGAAACCTCTCTGGGTATTATAAATTCTCCATATGATCTTGTCATCCTGACGTGAGGAAGGATCTGCCAAAAGTTTTGGTAGATCCCTCGTTTCCTCGGGATGACAAAAACAGTGATTATACCAATAATATAATGATTATGGTAATAGGATTTATCGTTGTTCACTGATTGCTTCTTCAAGAAGCCGTTTTGCCCGATCAGGATTGTAAACTCCACATGGACAAAAACGCATCAATGTCTCTGCGGCCTGTCTTGGTGTCCTGCGGCCTTCACGTACCATATCCATCATTTTCTTTGCAAGGTTGAAAGAAACCATCCCATGCCCGCACATGGTTGATAGGCCCAGAACCTGTGAATTAGGCAAATGATCATGTGGATCATTGAATCCAAGTGTATATTCCACACTGTGCCGCTTGATTCCACAACACTCTCCCACATGCCGGGCATTATCAACTGAAGAGCTAATATTAACAGAGAGTCCAAAATCAGCTTTAACTATTTCTTCAAAACATGCAATTGCCTGATCTTCAGTTGTGAACACGGCAGCTACAGTCCCAGGTTTTTGCACACCCTCTATCACGGTTTCCCAATCCTGTTTTGCTTTCCTTTTCCAGTGCATTGCCGGTCCCTGTCCTTTTTCAGGGATGAGAGAACTCTCATTTCCATTTCCCATATTTGAGGGATTGTGCTTGGCACAAATCCTGAGAAATTGTTTAAGTTTTGGAATGGAATCTTTATCGTTCTTCCCCACGGAAGGAATAGCAAAGATGATGTAATCATCCCGAAAGCTTTCAGCATTGCCATATCTATGCAAGGTATTTGTCATACTTCCAGGTCTTCTGTAACTTTTGATTCTTCATTATTTGTAATACGTCCCAATCCCATATTTGTCTTTGCCCGATAATGCGGTAATCCCAGATCCTCCAGCAAGGAAGCCAGAATATTCTCTTCACCATCCTCATCGCAACGTGTCGAAATCCCTACTGCCGTAACCGTATCGATATGCTCATTTATATCATGGACTGTTTTAAGAACCGCCTCCAATTCTTCAATTGAGGTTTTAATTTCCACAATTGCTGAAAGGATCTTTTCATCGAGAATATCTGAGCGTAGTTCACCTGTACCTGTATCTGTCATGAGGTGGGTGATGGGATTATTGCTTTCAAAGGTAACTCCCTGCCTGGCCAGAGCCAGAGTCATTTCCTGGATCTCTGAGAACCGTACACCTACTCCCGGCCGGCCAAATTCAATCGTATATCCCACCTCTCCAGTATCGACACGTAAACTAACATCATTGGTTTTAACTTCTTCCGTACCGCGACCTTTAATGCCTGTTGACTTATGTTCGATTACCGGATCGGAAAAGATTTGGCGGATAAGTCTCGGCATTTCCAGTTCATTCATCTCGATAGCTGAGGTTGGACACACATCAGGTTCCGGTTCGAAGCGAAAACGCAGTAACCTGGCAATCCAACGAATAGTTCGAACAAAGACTGGATTGAGATTTTCCGTACTCATCCCACGGAAACAGTTACCGCATTCCACACACGTATCATCGTTGATTGTAGCCCGAGTTATATCAAAATTCACATATATGGCTCCCATTGGACATACAGCCACACAATTACCACATGCAACACATTTCCTGGGATTAATTAACATAATTTTTACAAATCAATGATTCAGGTACTGAAATGGGCATTAAACAAGATCTGTCCGGACCTGTTCATTGTGCAGAAAAATCTCTGTACCGGAGCAAATGTAAAATTTATTCAGTGATTTGCCAATGCTATTCCCGGCTAGTGAAGGATGAATAAAGAACACGATTATATCCAATATCACAGTTTTTCATCCTCTATATAATCAAACCTTTATATTTTGGCTGTTGGTGAAATTTCATTTAAATTGAGAAAGACATAATCTAGTGTGGATAATGCAGAATAGCATTTTTTTATCATCAAACCATAAATTCCAGTAATCATGATCAAAAATATCGGTATTGTCGGGTTGGGACGCTGTGGTATGCCGGCTGCAAAAGCATATATAAAGGCCGGATATAAAGTATATGGGTATGCCAGGCGTCCTGAAGTTATTGAAGCATTTAAAGCCATGGGTGGAAATTTCGTCGCAAATCCCATGGAAGTTGGTGAAAATAGTGATTTAGTGATTGTTATGGTACTTAATGATGCACAGGTTATTGAGGTAGTATCTGGAGAAAAGGGAATTATTAACGGGATAAAATCCGGAGGTACAATTATTTGTATGAGTACCATCAATCGTTTTAACATTGAATCAGTAGCAAATCTATGTTATGAAAAAAATGTTGGATTTGTTGATTGTCCATTCACCGGTGGTCCGGCGAGGATTCCAAATGGAAATCTAACTTTGATTGCTGCAGCACCTCCGCAACTGATGGCAACGGTCTCCCCGGTACTGGATGTGATAGGAAACATTGTGAACGCCGGGGTCGAACCTGGATTGGGCCAGGCAATTAAACATTGTAACCAATTATTTGTGGGATCTACCCACGCAGCCACCATGGAAGTGATCACACTTGCCAGAAAACTTGGCCTGGATCCGGCACTGGTCTGTAAGGTTGTAGGAAGTGGTATAGCAGGGAATGATTATTTCCGGTTATTATCTGAAAGCGTGCTGGATAAAACACCATCACCTGGGGGACTGGGTCAAATGTGCAAGGATGTTGCTATTGTCATTAATACAGCCCGGGAAGTGAAAATGCCCGCATATGTAGCAACGGCTATGTCCCAATACTTTTTAACAGCTGAGGCATTAGGTATGCAGGACCGGGAAGGAGCTGATTTGATTGAAGTTGTGGAAAGAAGCACAGAACACTAGATTAATTCCTGGTTTAAGTCAAAAAGATTGATTGATAAATAAAATTATAAATGACTAATAATGTGGTGCTTAAGGGAAAATTCTTATGGGATGCTTTAAGGGAGGAAGCGTTACCTGACGAAGCAATACTTATTGAGGATGGATTGATAAAAGCTGTTGGATCTGTCCATGAGATTGAATCTTATCCACACGATCAGGTGCTCGATTGCCCTGATGCCACCTTAATGCCAGGTTTGATCGACAGCCATACCCATCTTTCAATGGATCCAACGCTTGAGAATTACCTTGATCGTATGTCTGATACGGTAACTGAGCTAACTTTACGTGCCACTGCCATGATGCAAAAGGATCTTTATGCCGGGATAACTACCTGCCGGTGTCTGGGAGACAAGGAATTACTGGATATTGCCTGTCGAAGAGCTGTAGAAGCTGGTCAAATTCAGGGACCACGTCTACAGGTAGCTACCCGAGGCATCCGTGCCCCCCATGGTCATGGATTTGTTGGATATCCGTTCGATGGAAAAGAACAGATCCGTATGGCTATCCGGGGAAATGTGAAAGCAGGAGCTGATTTAATCAAAATTTATATCACAGGTACACTTAAAGGAGATGGTGATCTGCCAAGTTTTCTTACAAGGGAAGAAATTCATGCTGCAATTGAAGAATCTCACAAACTGGGAAAGCGGGTAGCTTCACATTGCGTAGGTGGAGTCGGTCTTGACTGGGCACTGGAACTGGGATTAGACACCCTGGAACATGCCTATCATATTACAGATTCTCAAATCGAACATCTTTCTCAATCGGATACATGGCTGGTACTAACACCCGGTCCAATTCTTACTGATTCGAGGGTACAGCATCTTCCGGCCAACCTGATCCCGGGTCATCAAAGGGAGAAAAATGAAATATTTGAACGTATGGCTGCTACAATTTCCGCAGGTATACCCTTTGCAGTAGGTACGGATGGCATGCATGGAGAGCTGGCGCAGGAGATCCAATATCTTGTTAACATGGGAGCATCTCCCCATATTGCCCTGACAGCCGGTACGTTGAACGGGGCTAAAATATGTGGTATTGAAAACCTCACCGGCAGCCTGGAGGTTGGGAAACAGGCCGATATTATCGCTGTTGAAGGAAATCCGATTGAAGATCTAAGCGCACTTAAAAGGGTGAAAGCTGTAATGAAACAGGGTGAGATGATATTTATTAATGAATGATGGATATATGTTTTCGTTTGAAAGTTTAAAGGCAATAAAGGCAATGGTTAAGGCTGAGATTGCTAAGGATTTATAACTAGTTGAAGTATGAATTATTTACGCGAATGGAGAATTAAGGAAATAGTTAAAATATTAGGATTAGCTATATATTATAAAATCCTGATAATCATATTGATCCTATTCATCAGTTGTTCACCGTCAAACAAATCTGATGTATTGAAACCAAAGATCTCTCTTGTAAACTCCCCCACTGACATCCTTACCTATGGCGCCAATTACCTTGCCGAAGAGATATCAACTGAAAGTAATGGAAAAATTAAGCCAAAAGTTTTCCATTCAGGGATCCTTTCAGGCGGAAAAGGTAAAGCTGAGATTGAAATGTGCCAACTGGGAAGTATTGAGATACATATTACATCAACTGCTTATCTGGCCAACCTGGTACCAAAAGCATCCATTTTCAGCCTGCCATTTCTATTCAGGGATATTGATCAGGTGGTTGGACTGGCCAAAAGCAAAAGCCTGGTTCTTGAAACCATTAATAAAGAACTGAATGAGAAAAAGCTTCACATTATTGCCTGGTGGCCGCGAGGATTCCGACAACTTACCAACAGTCGACGGCCCGTCAGGAATCTTGAAGATATTCAGGGACTTAAGTTACGTGTTATGAACAATCCACTCTTTGTTGATAACATGAATGTAATGGGCGCCAATCCAGTCCCAATGGCCTGGGGAGAGGTTTATAATGGTCTTCAACTCAAAACCATTGATGGACAGGAAAATGCAGAAGATGTGATTTACAGTACCAAACTTTATGAAGCACAGCTTTACTTAACCATTTGGGATTATTCAACTGATATAGAGATAGTTATGGTTAATTTGGATTGGTGGAATAATCTTTCTCCTGAACATCGGAAGATCATACAGAATGTCGCTGATGCTTCTGTAACCTACCAGGTAGATCTATTGAAGAAGAATACTGAAGACCTCCGGAATAAGATCGAAGAAAAAGGAATGGAACTTTATTATTTAACTGATGTGGAAAAAGAACAATTCAGTGAAGCGGTAAAACCCGTCTGGACTAAATATGAAGTTACATTCACCAAACCTTTTCTGGATGCATTTTTAGCAGAAGTGGATAAATATTAACATATTTAAATTCAAGGTTGAAGGGCTGGTTCATATCTGAATGAATTTTTCTTGATGACCGTAGAGGTTTATGACAGTAAAAAAATCCAATAGCTGGTTAATCAGATTATTCCGGATAATCTATCATCACACCGAAGGCTTCCTCCTTCTTGTTTTAACAATACTACTGGTCACAGATGTATTGCTTGGAATTCTAGCTCGTTATGTCCATTTCGAAATTGTATTTGCTACTGAACTGGGTAAATATCTTTTTATCTGGCTATGTGCCATTGGTATTTCTGCTGCCGCCAAAGACAACCAGCATGTGCGAATTAATTTTATCGTGGAAAAGCTGGGTGTTGACAGAAAGATTACATGGATCCTGAGCCAGCTATTGTTTTTACTTTTCTCACTTTTCTTTTTTTTCTGGGGAATACAACTGGCCTGGATGCATTTTGATATGGACAAATCAGCGATGGGTTTTATCTTTCCCATGTACATATTTACAGCTGCAATACCGGTAGGTTTTGCCCTTACTTCGATCAGACTGATCCTTGATATTGCGAAATGCATAAAAAGTTCAGACTATACCCCGTGGATTATGCAGACACAGACTGAACAATCAGGGATATCTGATGATAATAATGATTTGTTAAGATGACGGCCACCTACCTGACAGTTATATTGTTTTTTATATTCCTGGCCCTGGGAGCACCCGTTTCTGTAAGCTTGATCCTGGGGCTTATTACCTCCCTCCTTGTTTTTGATGTTTACCCCATGATGAGTGTTGTCACGCTGTTTTACAATTCACTTGACAGTTATCTTCTTGTAGCCATTCCCCTGTTTATGCTGGCAGGTATTGCTATGTCATTTGGAGGTATTGCGCGTCGAATATTCGATTTTTCCGAATCTGTTCTGAGTTATCTTCCCGGTTCCCTTGGTTCCGTGAATATCATGGCCAGTATGATTTTCGGAGGTATGAGTGGATCATCTGTTGCGGATGTGGCCGGACTTGGATCGGTGGAGATAAAAGAAATGGTGCATCGGAAATACACTTTGAAGTATGCTACGGCAATCACTGTTGCATCTTCAACCATGGCAGTGATCATTCCGCCCAGCATATTGCTGATCATTTATGCAACCATCGCTAATGCTTCCGTTGGGGCAGCACTTGCTGCAGGATTAATCCCGGGATTGTTTATTTCTTTACTATTGATTTCTGTAAACACAATATTTGCTGTTCGAAATAATTGGTCAAGGTCGGAGAAATTCTCACTCAAAAAGGTGGCACGGACAGGAATCTATGGTTTCCCTGCTTTGCTTGCCCCTGTCATCATCCTTGGAGGCATATTTCTCGGAACCTTTACTCCTACTGAAGCTTCTGCTATTGCCTTTATTTACAGTGTTTTTCTGGGGATCGTACTTTATCGTGAACTGAATGCAAAAAAGATTTACAGGGTCATCTATGAAGGAGGACGTACTGCAGGTATTGTTGCCCTGGAACTTGCGGCCGGGTTGTTATTTGCAAACCTGATGGCCATTGAAGGAATACCTGAAATTCTTACTGCTGCATTATCATCCCTGGGTGAAAATCCGTATTTGATCATGCTGCTAATGAATATTGTATTACTGATTGCCGGTATGTTCTTGAATCCCGGATTCTCCATTATTGTTTTCACACCACTCCTGCTGCCTGTGGCACAGAGTCTTGGTTTTGATACCCTGCACTTTGGTGTGATAATGGTTACCAACCTGGCTTTGGGATTGATTACTCCTCCAGTTGGTGCCTGTTTATATGTTGGATCCGTTGTGTCCGGACTACGCGTTGAGCATATAATTAAAGACCTGGTTCCATTTTATCTGGTTTTAATCCTGGCATTGGTGTTTATCATATTTTTCCCGGTTATGAGCCAGGGATTCGCGGAATGGATTTACACGTAAATCAGTAGGCGACCTGAACCTTGATCCTTAAACCAATAAATTCTCCCCCTTGCGCGAGGGTCTCCCAAGTGTGAATACTAATGATAAATGATTATGATTTGTTACGAGACTGAGCATCGCGCCAGGATTAGATTTGAACTAATGAACTATTGATCCAATGAACCAATCAATTTTTTTCTTAAATTTAGAATAGTAAATAAACTACCATGGAAAACATTGACAGAAGAACTTTTATAAAGAAATCAACCGCTGCTTCAGCAAGTGTAATAGTCACTTCACCCCTGGCAGGCATGAAATCAAATAAACAATCTCCAAGTGAGACTATTAATTTTGCTATGATAGGTATCCGAAGCCGGGGCCGGGATCAATATAGGGCGCTGGCTAAGATCCCGAATGTGAAAATTGTCGCATTATGTGACATTGATCAAAATATGTTAGCAGAAGCTTCTGCTGAAGTTAAAAAACTGACGGGCACAAAGCCAATCCTTGAAACCGAATACCGGAAAATACTCGAAAATAAGGACATTGATGCAGTATCCATTGCTACTCCCAACCACTGGCATGCATTGCACACGATTTGGGCGTGTCAGGCAGGAAAAGATGTATATGTTGAAAAACCTATATCACATACGGTGGAAGAAGGTCGAAAAATGGTGGAAGCGGCTCGAAAATATAACCGTGTTGTTCAGACCGGAACTCAATCCAGGAGTAATATAGCAACATTAAAAGCTATGGAATTCATCAATAATGATGGCCTTGGGAAAATATATATGTCTAAAGGACTTTGCCTGAAACCACGTGGGAGTATCGGGCATACAAAAAACAGCAGTATCCCGGATGGTGTTAACTGGGATGCTTTTCTCGGACCTGCCCCCTACAGACCTTTCAACTTAAACCGTTTTCATTACAAATGGCACTGGTTCTGGGATACAGGCAGCGGAGACCTTGGTAACCAGGGAATTCACCAGGCTGACATAGCCCGGTGGGCACTCAATAAATGGACACACCCGGTGCGAATTACCGGCGTGGGTGATTATTTTATTTGGGATTCCGATCAGGAAACGCCGAATATCCAGCATATGGAGTTTGAATATGAGGATGGATCATTATTGAAATTTGAAGTACGAGGATTAGGGACAAACGCTGAGGCAGGAATTCGAATAGGAAACCTGGTCTATGGATCAAAGGGGTGGATGAAAATGGCCAGTGAAGATGTAGGTGGCAGCCAGGCCTTTATGTGCGATGTTCAGGTCAGGCCTGATGGATTTTCGTCGTATAATGAAGAAGAAGGTCCTAAATTTACCGTTGACGATGACAAACAAAGCAATGCTGTTGTAAATCATTACAATAATTTTATTGAGTGTGTCAAATCAAGAAACTGGCAAAACCTGAACGCAGATATACTGGAGGGTCATTTATCAACTTCTCTCTGTCACCTGGGGAATATTGCCACACGGCTGAAAAGAACACTTCATTTTAATCCAAATGCCGAGCAGTTTGTTAATGATCCGGAGGCGGACAGTTACCTGACAAAAAGGTACAGATCTCCTTATAATTTGCCGGATAAGGTGTAAAGACATCATTGGCTGAAACTATGCCCCAATCCTCATTTGAGCAAAGTCAAATGAACCTTGTTGGTGATAACAACATCAATAGCTGAAAATAGGTCCAGGTAATATATATTGTTATTTATTTATTTGGTTTTTAAAATATTCCCAAAACACTTTTTCTCTTTCGTTCCTGGATGAAGGAATAAAACCAAATTTCATATATATATGGATGGCATCTACCCTGAAATTTTCAGTCGTAAGAAGAGCCTGGGTATGGGCTAGCTCAACAAAACGATCGCATAATCGTGTAGTAAGCGCTTTTGCCAATCCTTTACCCTGATGGTCAGGTGACACAGCTACCCAATGAATACGGCCATAATTTCTCCCAACAAGGTCATCGTTGAACCAGGCGGTTGCGGTGCCGACCTCTTTCCCAGTATGATCACATACAAAAAATTGCCTATCGCGTATTATTTTTTCATCGTCACCGAATTGTTCAAAAAATAATTGTCTATCAACCTTATGATAGGGTTCTGCCTCCGAATGTATCCGCAGCCAGGCATTGTAATCGCCTTTTACATAGTACCGGATTGAATATCCAGGCGGCACATCAAACCTTGGGTAATCCAATAAATGATCTCTGATCATCATCAAACTAATAACTTCGTTTTTTTTACTTGGCATTTCTAATTCGTTATAAAACAACAATCTAATCAGTCCAAAATATACGATAAGGTCCCATCCGATGATGTTCGATCTTTATTCCCATCATATCATCTTATGGCAAAATTCCTTAATTACCCATTTCAATATATGTATTGTTCGTGGATATTTGAATATTGCAATTGAATCGCAAATATTCAGTGTTTTAAAATTTACATAGAAATCTTATTACGGAGATCCTGCATATCGGCAGACAGGCCCGGAACGGTGTCCGGCGATTACATATTTATTTTAAGTAATTATAGAAAACAATGTAGCTCCCAGCCTCCGAGCTTGGATCTTTGTAAATTGTAAAAGATTCATATAATGCTGGTAATAACAACAATAAGAATACAATATGAAAACAATACTATACGGTTTCGCATTATGCTGGTTGATCCTCAGCACAGGATGTTCTCCCCAAAAACCTAATATCATCATTTTCCTGGCGGATGATCTCGGATATGCTGATCTGGGAAGCTATGGATGTGATGACATAAAAACGCCCAATATTGACAAGCTCTCTGAACAGGGTGTCAGGTTTACGAACTTCTATGCCAATGGACCCGAATGTACCCCGACTCGAACAGCTTTGCTGTCAGGATATTACCAGCAACGGATTGGTGGACTTGAGTGTGCCATCGGTGCCGGTAACGTCGGAAGGTATCCGGAGGCACAATGGTTGTCAGAGCGAAAAGAACATGGACTGCCTCCGGAATATGCTACCTTACCATTTTCTTTAAAAGAAGCAGGATACACTACTGCCATATTCGGGAAATGGCACCTGGGATATGAAGAAAAGTTCCGGCCAAATAATAACGGATTTGATTATTCCTTTGGACCGATCGGTTATGGTGGTGATTATTTTTACCATGTTGAACAGGATCCTATCAACCAGGATGATTTTGATGGTGCCCATAGTTTAGCCCAAAATGGACAGGAGATCTTTCGTGATGGCGAATACATGACCGATCTGATTACCGAAGAAGCTATTGAATGGATTAAAATACAGGATAAGAAAAAACCTTTTTTCGCATTCCTGACTTATACATCCCCGCATACGCCTTTCCAGGGACCCGAAGATGACCTGGGAAGGCCATTACAGGGTGAGGAATGGACGTTCAGGAACCGGGAAATATATATTGAAATGGTTGAGGCCATGGATAAAGGGATAGGAAAAATATTGGCACTGACAAAAGAAATACAACTCGATGAAAAAACGATTGTCATTTTCTTTTCGGATAATGGCGGTACACGTATCTCTAATAATGGGCCACTAAGAGGAATTAAAGGACAGGTTTATGAGGGAGGGATCAGGGTTCCCTGTATTATCCGGTGGCCCGGCAATATTCCGGAGCATACCGTTTCCCATCAAAGCTCGCTAAGTTTCGACCTGACTCGTTCAATCCTGGAACTTATCGGGACAAATAGTGAAGAATTAAATTTGGACGGGTATGATATCATTGATCATGTTACCCAAAACACAGTTGATTTTGAAAGAACCATGTATTGGAGATTAAAGCGTAGTCCCAGGGTCAGAAAAGCCGTCAGGGATGGAAATTATAAATATATCATTGAACTGGATAGCGGAAAGGTTTTCAGGGAACATCTGTTTAACCTGGAAAATGACCTTGCAGAACAAAATGACCTGCTCGTGCTAATGCCGGATAAAGTGGATAGTTTGCGTGAAAAGATCGCAAGATGGGAAGAAGAGGTAAAGGCACCGAGATTGGAAGAATATTATAATAAATGACCGGAACGAATGCAGGGTCCTAGTAATTGAGAAAGTATGTTTTCAGTTTATCATAAGGACATGGTCGTGACATGATATTTAATTGTAAGATATTTTAAATCTGCATTCATAATATTCTTTTCATACCTTTTTATTTCATGTAATGGACATCCAATCCCTCTACCAAAAAGCCTTAACCTTCGCTGCAACAAAACACATGGAGAAAGGACAAACAGTTCCTGGCACCGACCTACCCTATACTGTTCATTTAAGCAATGTGGCTATGGAGATACTGGTTGCTGGATCAAATACTCCTGACTTTAATACTACATTTGCTGTCCAGGTTGCCTTGCTTCATGATACATTGGAAGATACATCGACCACCTATGAAGAATTGCGGGAAAGATTTGGAACAGATATAGCTGATGCTGTTCAGGCACTATCAAAAAACCAGGACCTGCCAAAAGAAGAACAGATGGATGACAGCATTCAAAGAATTAAGAAAACGCCTAAAGAAGTATGGGCAGTTAAACTTGCTGACAGGATCACAAACCTTCAACCTCCTCCCACCTATTGGAGTAAAGCAAAAAGAATTGAATATCAGGAGGAGTCACGTATTATTTTAGCAGAACTAAAAGAAGCGAATAAACATCTTGCTCAGAGAGTAGAAAAAAAGATAGAGAAGTATTCGGATTATATGAGAAATATGGATATTTCTCCAGATAATTCTACATGAAATCTCACTTTAAAAAGTAAGTTTTAGCAAGTAAGCTTGTCGTGAACCGGTGTGTGTAGAATTAAAACCAATCATATCCCCATTAGGGCTCCAGCGACAATGGATATCACACCGCCAGTGGCCTGAAAATTCTTCGGGTTCTACGAATTTGCCAAATGGTAAAACTGCCTGCGTTCCCATATGCATTAAATAGATCTTCTGTTCCCGGAATGCACTGTTGGGATAAGTGTCTGTAACCATCCATTTACCATCAGGTGAAAAAGTTCCATGGCCGTCATAATCAAGTAATCCGTTACCAAGACGCTGGTAATTCTTTTGACCAATAGTAAATAACACATGTGAATACTGTTTTGCTTCAAAACGACTGGTTATCATCAATTCATCATCATTTAACCAATCAAAATGGGATCCATCCCATCCATCGGGGAAACAACGTTGCAGATTGGTTCCGTCGGAATTCACTGTAAAAGCAGTGGTATTTCTTTGGGGTGTTGCACGTGCAAGCCAGAATATTTTAGTTCCTCCCCGACTGAATAGTGTATGATTAAAATACTCAATGCCTTCTTCCGGTACTTCAGGTACCAATTCTTTTACATCAGCTATTGAGGCGATCAATTCAATATCTCCTGTTTCCAGATCCAGTATAAAAATACCATCATCTTCAGGAAATTGAACGTCCGGTTTGGCATCCTGTCCCTCACCTCCATAGCCATAATCAGTTCTGGTAATCCGCAAACGTGAAAAGTTTATACTTACTGCGCTTTTTCCGTTAGGTGCAACCGCGCTTACCGGGTAAGGAAATACTTTGACCTCTTTTTTTGTATGTACATTCATGATAATTGAAACAAATTTACCATCCCTCAAATCGTTGTAAATTATCAGCGAATCAGGTGAGGTTCCCAACCAGTGTGCCATGCAACCCTGCTGGAAATTCCATGCCCGTGTGGTAGCAAGCGTAATAAACTCCATTGATACCAAATCGACCAAACCCAGTGTTGCCGGATCGCTTTCTGTCGGTAGGCGGAATTTGATGTCGGTTTCCAGCACGGTAACATATTTCTGATTTGCACTAAACGAATTGATACCATAATAGCTGGCATAGAAGTGCTCCTTCCCGTTATTGACCAACTGAACAGGTTCTGACAATTCAGGAAAATGCACAATGTTTTTATGGATTTGTTCAGTCTGTTTTTGTGAACAACTATAACCCAGAAATAATGTTAGAGCCAGGTAAAAATGAAATCGTATCATCATATGTATTTTAAATGTAAAATTAAATCCTGAGTCATTCTCCATAATAGGGTCTCCCATCCTCCACATTATAAACCTGTAATCCATCATGCCCTGCAGGGATTAATACCATATCTTCTTCCTGCACTACAAGTCCCGGTGTACCATGAAGGTCAAGTTGCCATTTTTTTACTGGTGAGTTAAGATCGGATATATCCACTGCGGCATCAATACAGCGACCTATATTTAGATCACCTAAAATGGAAAGTTCCTCTCCATACTTATCATTTTTATCGATAATAAACTGACAACCTGGTAAAGCAATAAGCAAAAAAATTAATTTTAGAATTTTTATCATTTTCATAGTACTTCAACTGCAATAAACTATCTCTTAGTCTTTGCCCTAAATCAGTCCGCTTTTTGCTGAAGGGGCACAATCCGTTAGATATTTCTGGCTATTCAATTGTGAGAATCTTTTGTACGCTCAAACTGTCATTTTTCGGGAGTCGAGTTATCATTAATCAAGATAGGCTCCCCAAATCCAAGTTCTTCCATACGGCCCAGTTGAGTTTTTGCATCTCCAACTACTAGCCAGATCATTCTGTTTGGATCCAGATATTCTTCCGATAAACTCTTTATTCGATCTACAGTCATACCCTTTACAATCGCCTCACGGTTTTTCACATAATCATGATCCCAGTCATAATTACTTATGTTTTGCAGCATATTGAGTTTAGCCTCGGCTGTTTCAAAGGCTCGGGCATTACTTTTAATCAGGAATCCTTTGGTGGTTTCAAGATCATTTTCGGAGTAGTTTTTTCCATAGTTCTCCAGTATTTGTTTTATCAATTGGGTAGCCTCAAGGGTGATATTGCTTTGAACGCTGCTGGAAATAGTAAACGGACCTACCTCCTTCGATCAGAGAAAACTGGAATAAATGCCGTACGTATATCCCTTGCTTTCCCGTAGTTCTTGGATGAGTTGAGAAGCAAAGACTCCACCACCAAGGATATAATTCATTACCGTGGCTGGATAATAATTCTCGTCTGTAGCTGCCAATGCTGGATAGCCAATGCGTAAAACAGACTGTTTGGCATCAGGTACATCATAGAAATAGACTTTTGACCGGGCTGGGACTGTTGGTTTAGAATACTCGATGATGTGTACCTCTTTGCCTTCCCACCGTTCATTAATAGTTTTTAAGGAACTTATGATGGATGCCTGATCTATAGCCCCCACCACAAGCATTCTTGCGATAGAAGGAGAAAGGTGATTTTTATAATAGCTTTTAAGGTCATCCATCGTGATGGCATTCACTGATTCGATCGTACCCAGAATATTCTGGGATCTCATATTGTCTTTGCCATATATAAGCAGATTGAAGGTATTTTGAGCCACTGAATTTGGCTGGGCTTCCTGCTGTTGGATATGGCTTATAGTGCTTTGTCTTATCAACTCGATTTCATTTTCATCCCAGCGAGGTTCGAGCAGTATTTCCTCTACCAAATCAAGAGCGGCGTCATAGTTCCTGGCCAGGGTATTACATGATATGCGAATACTTTCTTTTCGTGCAGAAACGTTGATCGAAGCTCCCAATTGTTGAATGGCTTCTTCCAGTTCTTGGGGCGTCTTATTTTTTGTTCCTTTGGTCATCATGTTTGCCATCATATTAGCCACCCCGATCTTATTGTAACTATCCATCAACTGTCCACCATCAATCACGATATTGAATTGTACCAATGGTACTTCTTTATTTTCAATTCCAAACACCTTCAATCCGTTTGCAAGTTGAGCTTCCCATACTATTGGCACAATGACTTCTGGTGCCTCACCATAAGGGGGTTCTTTGGTTCTGTCAAACGTAGAAGATGTGCGCTCATAATCCGCTTCTATGGAGGCATCAAAGGTTTCTTCAGTAGCTTGAGTAATCGCTTCTTCCACTACCTCTGCGAGTATTGAACCGTCTAAAGCTTGTTCCAATCTGTCTTTAGGTACAAAGCTGGTGGCGATGTAGTTTTTGCCTTTTATGTATTTATTATATACATGCATTACATCGGCGGATGTAACTGCCAGGATGTTTTTTATATCCTGATTAATAAAGCCGGGGTTGTCAGCGAAGATGCTGTATTGCGCAAGTTGAAATCCTTTACCCAGCACACTGGATAGACCTGTGTAAAACCTGGTCTCCTGACTGGCTTTAATGCGTCTCAAATCGTTCTCAGAAATACCATCAGATTCAAATTGTACAAATGCCTTTTTTATGGCCAAGGCTACCGTGTCGAGATCTTTTCCAGCAAATGCACGTACCGAGAGGTGTGTTTGCCCGGCTAATTCTGATGCACGATTGAACATATGCACCCTGGGTGCTAGTTTCTCATTCTCAACAAGAACTTGATACAAAGGAGCATTCTTGCCTTGCGATAAATAGCGGGTTAAAACAGTGAGTGGATACGAATCCGGATGATACCGTTCCACGGTTGGCCATACTATAGTGAGTTCGGGCAGTCTTGCAAAATTGTCTTCATGATACAGTTTGAGTATCTTTTCGATGTTGCCAGATTTTACTGTAAGCGGGTCTATTGTATCACCTGCCGGAATCTCAGCAAAATATTTCTTCACCCAGGCCATGGCCTGTACTTCATCAAAATCTCCTGAAACAACAAGCGTGACATTATTGGGAACATACCATAGCTTAAAAAACTCTTTGATATCAGCAAGTGTTGCACTTTGCAAATCTTCCAGTGATCCAATTATCTGCCAGTTATATGGGTGTTCTTCCGGATACAGATTCTTGTCGATCACATAATTTGTATGGCCATAAGGCCGATTATCCACACCCTGTCTTTTTTCATTCTTTACTACCTATTTTTCCTTTGCTAAAACGGGATCCGTGACTGTATTGATAAACCAACCCAATTTGTCAGCCTCTGCCCATAGCATTTTTTCCAATGCATCCTTTGGTACCGTTTGGTAGTAATCGGTTCGGTCCCGAGACGTAGAGCCATTTGCTCCTGAACCACCAATGCGTGCACTCATCTTGTCTAATCCTCCTTTACCAAGATTTTCAGATTCAAGAAACAACAGGTGTTCAAATAAATGAGCGAAACCCGTTCTGCCAGGTTTTTCGCGTGCCGAACCCACATGCACAGTTAATACCACCGCCACTACGGGATCAGAACGATCTATATGGAAGATAACATCTAATCCATTCTCTAATTCAAACTTCTCATATGAAATATCAAAATCAACTTTTGATTCTTTTTTAAGTGGTTCACAAGCAATTAGGCTTATTATTAATAGACCAAAGATTATTTTTTGATTCATTTTAACAGTTATTATGTAGTATTAAGCATGGCAGGTACTCACAACATTTGCATGAACCAAATTATGGTTAAATGTCAGCACATAATTGACACCTGAACCCTTCCTGATTCATCTCCCCTACATGTGCATAACTCTTTGTCGTTCTGGTACTCTTCTCAAAGAAATCTACCAGTAGCAAGTTTAAGAGTATAAGGTACGAATTAATCTTATATCATTGTAGCTATTTCTTTGCTTCAACAGTATAGGGAACCAGTATAAATATTTGTAAGATACCTGCGCCCCTTTTACTATCCAAATACAGCTTTAGAATCCACTTATCTTCCGATCTTAACACATTCATTAGATGGACAGGTAGAAGCATTACACAGATCCCATTTTCTCTATAGGGAATCAAAGTTTTAGAGGCTGACAATAATGGCCTGATAGAGTATTTAATATGGTGCTGAAATCCGCACCACCAGAAAGGGATGGTATTTCTTTCTATTATATTACTCTAGTAGTGCCGTTTTTTACATTGTATTCTGTTCAGCTGCCCTGTTTGCTGCAAAAAGAACATCGTGTGTATATAGAGCATCTGTCAAACTAGTCAGAGGCATCTCCTCACCTTTCTCGATGGACTGGAAAAAAACTTCAAACTGATTTTGATATGGATGATCTGTAACATCGCCTGAATCGAGCATTTTTATTGATAGCTCACTCCATTTATCTTTGTTAAGACTACCCAACTGAGTAGAATGAAATTTATTGTCAAGCAAGCTACCTTCACTTCCCACCAGGTGAATATGAAAATAATATGGTTGTAAACAGTCAATTACTGAAGCTACCTTTCCAACACTTCCATCTTTGAATTTGATAATACTAACTGAAGTCGTAGGATATTCATATTTGACAAAATCTTTATTGGCTGAAGATGTCGAGAAACTGTTTACTGCCTCATATTCATGCCCCATACAAAGTAGCAGGGCATCGAGTGCATGACAACCTGCTGAAAGCAAACTGCTTCCAGCTGCACTTTTATTAACATTCCAACGAAATTGTCCATACCAGGGACCTATGCCGTGATAATAGTCAACCTCTCCATAGTGAATTTTTCCTAATAATCCATTGTCAATTACTTTTTTGATAGTCAATAACTGACTCGAAAACCGACATTCAAAACAGACACAGGTTTTTACTCCTGCAGCATCCACTGCGGCCTTAACTGACAGGCAGTCTTCCCAAGTCAATGCCACCGGCTTCTCGATAATCAGATGTTTTCCTGCCCTGGCAACCATAACTGCCTGTTTTGCATGATCAGCAGGATAACTACAAATTGAAACAATGTGAAGATCAGGATCTGAAAGCATTTGTTTCAAATCAGTATAACATGTTATTGATCCGCCATGTTTTGCACTTATCTCTGCTGAATCTAGTTTTCTTGAAGAAAAAATAGATTTGACCTGTGCATACGATGTATTATTAACAGCTTCTATGTGAGCACCTGCTGCCCAGCCATAACCAATAATACCTACATTATATTTCTTCATATGACTATAAATTTTATAAGTGTACGCCTTCAAACCAAAGGAAATAATTTAAAATAAAGATAAGTTATCATTTTGAACAGTTCAAAAGGTGTGTTTTTTTTTCACATTACATATCAATCCTTGTACGACCATTAGCTGTGCAGACAAAAGCACAACACAATCCCATTCTTTTTTTTAGGGGATCTAAGTTTTAGAGGCTAACAAGATTGGCTTGATAGATTATTACAGGTAGTGTAAAAAATAGCACTACATTTTTCAGCATACAGAATCCTCAAAATGCATAGCAATATTTGACTGATGATCCCAGTATGGTCCCGCTAAGAAGAAGGATGGGACAGAGGATTATATGAATTGTGTATAAAGGAGTTATTTCTTAACTTCAATTGCATTAATAACTGTCTAATGGGTGATAGGCTATAGAATTGTAGTCTATTTAATAGTTAGGCCCGACGCTGTACTTACAATTTCACCAAAAAGGAGGTACCACAATATGAAAGGTCATACTTCTAAAGGACTCAGGATAACCATCCTGGTCTATGCCATCTCTTCGGCGCTTTCTGGTCTGTTCCATATGGTTAGCCCACAGACAATGATTGCACAGGACCAGGCCATCGAGCGAGTACTTGGAGGAGCGATGCTAGCCTTTGCGCTCGGTGCTGGGTTAGCGTACCTTGAAAGAGCCTGGGATAGAGTCAAGATTGCAGTGCTTATGCAGGTTGCCTGGGTGATCCTATACACTATCACCTTGGCTTGGGGTGTCCTGACTGGAGGGCTACTTGCTGACGCCTGGCCTTCCACAATTTTCGGGGCTGTTCTCGCCATCTTGTTAACGTCCCTCTACATTCGTGAAGAGAGGCTTAAGAGATTGTAGGTCTTCAAACCAAAACGAAATAAATCAGGATACAGTTAAGTCATACTTTTGAGTAGTTCAAACGGTGCGTTTTTTCACCTCATATTTCATTCCCAGCAAACATCCATTAGATGGACAGAATAAGCACTATACAGTCCTCATCTTCTTTTACATGGGCAGATAGATTTAGAGGCAGAAAATATTGGTCGGATAGTGTATTTGAAATGGTGTTGAAATCCGTATCACCGGAAGGGGTGAGTATTTCTTAGATTATTATATATTCCAGTAGGGTAATATTTACATCACATAATTGTCAGAAAATATCTGTTGTACATTAGTAAGAAAAGAAGGGTAAATGGTTATAGGATGTGTGTTGGGTTAGTAGAATTGCCGCAAATCCGATTTTTTTATCCGAGGTAAGTTCTCAGAGCCTTGCTTCGGTAACTGTACCGAAGCCTCCGGATAGCTTTCTCTTTTATCTGGCGCACCCGCTCCCGGGTAAGATTAAATTTCTCTCCAATCTCCTCTAAGGTCATCGAATGTTCTCCAATGAGACCGAAATAAAATGCAAGAACGTCCGATTCCCGTTGGGTGAGTGTTGAAAGGGCACGTTGGACTTCCCTGCACAAGGAATCCACCATCAATCCTGAGTCGGGTGTTTCCACATGATCATTTATCAGCACATCGAGCAGGCTATTTTCTTCCCCAGACACAAAAGGTGCATCCATGGAAACGTGTCGGCCGGAAATTTTCATGTCGTGAACCACCTCTTTGGTGGCTATATTGAGTTCTTCTGCCAATTCTTCAGCCGAAGGATCACGTTGATATTTTTGTTCCAGCTCTGAAAACGTCCTTGAAATTTTATTAAGTGAGTTTACACGGTTCAGGGGAAGTCGGATAATCCTAGATTGTTCTGCCAATGCCTGCATGATGGACTGTCTGATCCACCAGACAGCATATGAGATAAACTTAAAACCACGAGTCTCGTCAAATCTTTGTGCTGCTTTGATAAGCCCGATGTTACCTTCATTAATTAAATCGCCTAATGAAAGCCCTTTATTCTGGTATTGTTTGGCAACTGAAACGACAAACCGCAGATTAGCCTTGGCCAATTTCTCAAGAGCCAGTTGATCACCCTCGCGTATTCTCTTTGCCAGGACTACTTCCTCATCGGCTGTTATC
>JBHOSY010000026.1:0-34671 GCA_042584165.1 Bacteroidota bacterium
GGACATTTGAGCCATTTGTATAAATAACAGGCATAAAACCAAAAATGAAGCCTGGTAGACATTTACCTTTACATAAAACTTAATTCAATGAAAAATTTACTTTTTAAATCGGCTATTTCAATAGTTCTATTCATTCTATCTATCACATTGGTTTTCTCACAGGAATTAAGCCGAATAAAAGTAGATGGAAATCGTCTTGTTAATGAAAATGGAAAAACGTTAGTTTTCCGTGGATTTAATACAAGTGATCCGGATAAATTGGATAAAAATGGACACTGGGACAAAGCCTACTTTGAAGAAATGAAAGACTGGGGTGCTACAATAGCACGAATTCCTGTTCATCCAAGAGCCTGGCGGGAAAGAGGGGAAAAAGCATATTTAGAATTATTAGATAAAGGCATACAATGGGCTACAGAGATGGGAATATACGTTATTATTGACTGGCATAGCATAGGTAACCTTCGTAATCAATTGTACCAGAATGATATGTATGAAACTACATTGAAAGAAACTTATGAATTTTGGGCTACCATGGCACAACAATACGGTGAAAATCCAACCGTGGCATTTTTTGAACTCTACAATGAACCAACAGTTGCCAGTGGCCGATATGGGACCTGTTCCTGGCAACAATGGAAAGAGATCAATGAGGAAATGATCATCATTATCCGGGCATATGGTTGTAAATCGATTCCATTAGTTACAGGTTTTAATTGGGGTTATGACCTGATTCCCGTAGCGAAAGATCCAATAGACGCTGAAGGAATCGCATATGTCAGTCACCCCTACCCTATGAAACGGCCAAAACCATGGGAACAAATATGGACAGAAGATTGGGGTTTTGTGGCAGAAAAATACCCTCTCTTATTGACAGAAATTGGTTTTTGTGGTGAAGATGACCCGGGTGCACACATACCGGTGATCAGCGATGAATCCTATGGTGATGCCATCACTCAATACTGTAAGAAAAACGGTATCTCCTATGTAGTCTGGGTTTTTGATCCAAACTGGTCTCCTATGCTTTTCAGTGACTGGAACTTTACACCTACACGTCAAGGAAGGTATTTTAAGAAGGCATTGAAAAAGAACTAATAGTCATTTTCATGAATCATTCCGAAGGATATTGGTTGCGATTAATTTTCCTGGTTGTGCTGATTGCCCTGTGCAACGGATGTATGGGATCCGGAGAAGTCAATTACAGACAGAAATAACAACATGCGATACGATTCAACACTGAGAATGGAAATGTTGAAAAGTTATTTTTCCAAAAATTTATAAATTCAATAATTTGATCCCCTGATCTTATTTAGTTTTAATACCTACCCTTCCGAGGAGGCACGACTGTTAAGGAGTGGCCAGCTTGCAGCGGAGATAGATTCAGAGGTGGGTAAAAGCAACTTAAATTCCAAAACCCACCCTTGAATTCCCTCCCCAGCCTGCATGTTATTCCGGCTGGCAGGCAAGAGGGGACTTTCGGAATTATGATTTCAGGCATACAGCTGAAATTATGGTATCATAAATTTAACCAGCCAACTTTTATTGCATTGGATTGATTTGCTGAAAAAGGAATCGTCTCCTCCCCGGAGGAGATTCAGAGGTGGGTAGAAGCAAACGTAAATTCACAAACCATTTTATCTCCCCTGCACATTTCATTACCTGGTACCTCACTAAATTGATTCACCGGATCATTTTCTAACCCTCGATCCTCCGGCCAAGAGGGGACCTTCGGAATGTAAATTTCAGGTTTCGTTAATAAATTTCACCTGTATTACACCATTTTATCGATTCGGCTGCTTTCTTATAAATGAGGATTGAATATTTATTTTGATTTTTTAAGATTCCTTAGCCTGTTTATTGCAGAAGTGGAATATGAGAACCTATTCACCACCCTCTCATAGTTTGAAATGGCACCTCCTGTATCTCCGGCAATTAGATAAAACTCTGCCCTGGAATCAAACGGGTTGTATCCATTCGGATATAATCTGTATTTCGTTTCGCCATTTAATATTACCTGCTTCATTCTTATCCAAAATATCTAATTACCACGTTTTTTTATAAGCAATTGTTTAAATTGGAAACTCAAATTTGAGACACTTGAATAGATAATTTTATTAACTGAAATATAATCATGACCATTTTAAAAAATCGACGAACATTTATCAAACAGGCTGCAATTGCCTCTACAGTGGCATTTGTACCAGGTAAAATTACAGGATGTATGTCATCAAAAAGTAACCGTAAATTCAAGATGAGTCTGAATCCCGGCGCTATTGGTGTAAGATTAAACCAGGAAGAACTCCTGGAAGCTGCTGTTAATTATGGATTTGAAGCTATTGTTCCATTTTCCCGGGAGCTAGTGGAATGGAGTGATGAGCAACTCAAAGAGTTCGTTTCTAAAATGAAATCGCAGAATATTACATGGGGGGCAGCTGGATTACCCTTGAATTTCAGAAAAGACGAAGCAACACACAAGGAAGGTATTGAGCAACTACCCAAACATGCTGCCACTCTTCAAAAAGCCGGGGTAACGCGCATGTCAACCTGGATTATGCCCACTCATCCGGAACTTACCTATCTTCAGAATTTCAAACAGCATTCAGAAAGACTGAGAGAAGTATGCAAAATTATTGGTGATCATGGTATCAGATTTGGGATGGAGTACGTTGGGCCAAAAACACTTATGGCATCACAAAAGTTTCCATTTGTGCATACCATGGCTGAGTGTAAAGAACTGATGGAAGGTATTGGAGAGCCCAATGCAGGAGTTCAACTGGACAGTTTTCACTGGTTTTGTGCAGGGGAAACTAAAGAAGATCTCCTTTCGCTAACCAAGGAGCAGATTGCCACCGTTGATTTAAATGATGCTACAGCAGGACGAACTGCAGATGAACAACTGGACGGTGAGCGCGAATTGCCCATGGCCTCAGGACTGGTTGATATGCAGTCATTTATGGATGCCATGGTAGAAATCGGATATGATGGCCCAATGAGAGCTGAGCCATTTAATCAGCCGCTACGAGACATGGAAGATGATGATGCATTGAAAACTACATTTAATGCAATGAGCACAGCATTTGCTCTGGTTGACAAATAGGCAGACATCAAGGAATATAATTGTTTAAACTATAATATTTAAAAATGAAAAAACTGATAATTCTATCACTCTTACTCGTTTCAAATCATTTAATGGCTCAAAAAGCAGTGTTTAACAAGGATCTGTCAAATGCAGTATTTCCTGAAGGAGTATGGACTATTAAGGATGGTGTAATGACAGCGAGTGAGGATCAGGCGATCTGGAGTAGTAAAATATATGAAAATTTTGAACTGACACTTGAATTTCAGACCGCCGATGGTACAAATAGTGGCGTCGTTTTATATTGTAATGATATTCACGACTGGATCCCTAATTCTATTGAGATTCAAATTGCCGATGATCACAGCGAACAATGGGGTGAAGGTTCTAAATATTCACAATGCGGTGCTGTCTTCGGTCATGTTGCTCCCCTTAAAAGTGTTGTAAAAAAACCCGGAGAATGGAATACAATGAAGGTGGTAGCTATCGACCGGAATGTCAGGGTTGAAGTAAATGGTGAACTGATTTCCACAATGGATATGAGAAAATGGACCAGTGCCAAAATCAATCCTGATGGCAGTGAGATCCCATCATGGTTGAGTATACCTGCCGCCCTGTTGCCTGATTATGGTCACATAGGATTCCAGGGTAAGCATGCTGGTGCACCGATTTTTTTCAGGAATATAATGATCGAGGAATTGTGAGAATTGATTATTCGATGATTTGAGAAGTTGATTTATTTGTTTATCCCGTAGCTTTGCCACGAGGATGCTCGAATCAAAGATTCGGCATTGGTTTATTTGAGAAATACAATAATTTGTCCTCAACTGTAATATGAAGTATTTTTTCAACTTATTTTTTGTTGCATCGATACTATTTGTTTCAAATTCTTGTGATACGAATGTTGGGACCGACATTCATTCTTATGACCTCACCTGCGAATACACAATCAATCCTCTTGGGATTGAGGTTAAATCACCACGTTTGAGTTGGAAGTTGAAATCTGAGCTGAAAGGTCAGGAACAAACCGCATATAGAATACTGGTTTCTACCACAGAGAAACAACTCGATAATGAGAAAGGTGATATGTGGGATAGTAGAAAACAGGAATCCAATCAATCAGTTAATATCTCTTATGCAGGATTGCCACTTCAATCCGGGACCAGGTACTACTGGAAGGTACTGGTATGGGATGTCAACAGGAATCCGGGTGACTACAACGAGCAATCCTGGTTTGAAACTGGAAAATTCAATCCGGATGACTGGCAAGCTTCATGGATCTCATCACAGAAGGATAGTACATCGTTATCCGAAGTGAAACCGGCTCCATATTTCAGAAAAGAGTTTAATATTAATCATAAGATTAAGCACGCAAGGTTATATATCTCAGGACTAGGGTATTATAAATCATTTATTAATGGTATAAAAACTGGAAATGATGAACTTCAACCAGCATTCACACGATATGACCGCAGGGTAAAATACAATATCTATGACGTGTCAAATCTCATCACCACTGGAACCAATTGCCTTGGAGTAGTTCTTGGAAATGGATGGTATAACCAGCATACCAGATCAGCCTGGGATCTTGACAAAGCAACCTGGAGAAACTGGCCAACCTTTATATCGCAACTGGAAATCACGTATGAAGATGGATCCATTGAGTATATAAATTCTGATAAATCATGGAAGTTTTCTACAGGTCCTATCACATTTGATGGGATTCGGAATGGCGAGCATTATGACGCGAGGCTTGAAATACCCGGGTGGCACAAAGCAGGATATGATGACCAGTCATGGATTTCTTCGTATGAAGTAGAAGGGCCGGCTGGAAGGATGTCCGCTCAACTCATGCCGCCTATCAGGATTGTTGAAGAAATCCGGCCACTTTCCATCATGAATCCGTCATCGGATGTATATATGCTGGATTTTGGCAGAAACATTGTTGGACGATTAAGGATATCCCTGAAAGGTGAACCCGAACGGGAAATCATCATGAAATATGGTGAAAGAGTGGATGATAGAGGTCTGCTGGACCAGAAAGAGCTTGCCCGGTTTATCTGGACGGGCGATACACAGACAGATATATATACATGCAAAGGAGGTGAAAAAGAATCCTGGGAATCCAGTTTTGCTTATCATGGATTTCAGTATGTTGAAATTAAAGGATTAAAGACTATTCCAATAATCGAAGATTTTACGGGCGTAGTGTTAAATACTGATCTGAAGAGAACAGGATCCTTCTACTGTTCCAATGAGCTGATTAATAAAACACACCAGAACACATTAGCGTCCTTCCTGGGTAATTATCATGGATATCCAACAGATTGCCCGCACAGGGAAAAGATCGGCTGGTCTGGTGATGCACACCTGGTCGCTGGTGTGGGATGTTACAATTTCGATATTGCCACCTCCTACCTTAAATGGATGGATGATTATTTGGATGAACAAAAACCTGATGGTAATATACCAGCCATTATTCCAACGAGCGGGTGGGGATATACGCATGGAAGAGATAAAAATCCACATGGATACGGTCCGCACTGGGATGGAGCTTATATATTGATTCCCTGGGAGTTATACCTTTTTACCGGTGATGTAAATATTATCAAAAAGTACTACCTGGGATGGAAATCATATCTTGGATATCTTGAGAATTCCGCTGATGATTATATTCTCAATTATGGTATTGATGATCACAAAACAATAGAGACTGATCCTCCTGAACCTGCATACATCTCCACGGCACATTTTGTTGGATTAACAAAGATCATGGAAAAAGCAGCCATTATTCTTGGACAGGTAGATGATAAAGAGCATTTCCATGCCTTATGTAACAATATATACCATGCCTTCAATAAGAAGTATTATGATGCTGATAAACTGACCTATGAGAAAGGGAGTCAGGCCGCTTTAGCAGGGGCATTATATTTCAACCTCGTTCCGGAAGAACGAAAAGATATTATTCTGGAAAAACTGGTGCAAAAAATTGAAGGTGATGGTTTCCATATACGAGGTGGTGTAGTAGGATCAAAATGGATTATTGGAGTACTCTCGATGAATGACCACAATGAGTTATTATACAATATCGTTGATAATACAGAATTTCCCGGATGGGGTCACTGGGTTGACCGGGGGGCCACTACACTGTGGCAAACCTGGGATGGCGGCATGTCACTGAATCACATCATGTTCGGAAGTATCGATGAGTGGTTTTATAGTTCACTGGGTGGCATTAAATATGATAAAGAGAATCCGGGATTTCAAAAACCCATAATTAATCCCTCATTTGTTACCGGACTGTCTCAAGTCAATTCCACATACAATGGATCATATGGAAATATTACATCAAATTGGGAAATAAATGATTCAGGTTTGAAATGGGAAATCGAAATACCGGTAAATACCGAATCAAAGGTCTATGTTCCAAAATCATTTGGAGATGATTTATTTGAATCTGGTAGTCCTATTGAATCATGTGAAAACTGGAAATTAACAGATGAATCTGACAAATATCGCATCTTTCAGGTTAAATCGGGCCATTACATGATTACTGTTCGAAAATCAAATTTTTAAATAAACAAATAACCAATAACTAATAACCAACAACTAAGAATCCATGGAACCTCAATCAGATCCAGGCCGCAGAAACTTTCTGAAAAAGACAGTTACGATTACAAGTACAATTGCAGTTACAGGTAGTTCCTTACTTGCATCCAGCTGTAAGACATATAATACACGAAACGTACTCCCTAAATGGAAAGGATTCAATCTTCTTGATTTTTTCTCATGGAATCCTAACAGGCCCAGAAGGCAAACATTAGAAGAAGATTTCAAATGGATGACGGATTGGGGGTTTGATTTTATCAGGATACCAATGGCATATCCCTCCTACCTTGATATTGATCATAGTAAGGATATCACACCTGACCAGGTTTATAACATCAAGGAAGAAGCAATCGAAAAAGTAGATCGAATTGTTTACATGGCTCATAAATATAATATGCATGTAAGTCTCAACCTGCATCGTGCACCGGGTTATTGTATTAATGCCGGATTTCATGAACCTTTTAATTTATGGAAGGACGAAGATGCCCAAAATGCATTTTACTGGCACTGGGAAATGTGGGCAAAACGTTTTAAAAACATTTCCCGTGAAAAGATCAGCTTTGATTTACTGAATGAACCATCCATGATCGAAGATATGAATGATCAGCACTCCAGGAAAACCGAGGTTCCAGGTGACCTTTATGCTAAAGTTGCTGAAAAAGCAGCCAAAACAATTTGGGGGCAGAATCCTGATCATCTTGTAGTCGCAGACGGAAATCAAGGCGGATCAAGAGTCATTCCTGAAATTGCTCATTTACCGATCGGACAAAGCTGTCGGGGATATAATCCTGGTATCATATCACATTACAAAGCATCCTGGTCCAGGCATACGGGTGATAACCTGCCCGAACTCAAATATCCCGGGCAGGTTGGTGATCAATATTTAAGTCGCGATATGCTTGAAGAGTACTATGCACCCTGGATCGATTTGAAAAATTCAGGAGTTGGAGTTCATTGTGGTGAATGTGGATGTTACAATAAAACGCCACATGATATCTTCCTTACCTGGTTTGGAGATGTGCTTGATATCCTGACATCCAATGACATAGGATTTGCACTCTGGGAATTCGTTGGTGATTTTGGAGTATTGAATTCCGGACGTGAAGATATTGATTACGAGGACTGGTATGGTTATAAGCTGGACAGGAAATTATTGGATTTGATCATGAATGTGTAAACCCATAGAAGGCATTGTAATCCCCGGGCTCTGACCCAGGATTTGCGTAAATTTTGGGCTACATCTATTATGGAGATCCTGCCTACCGGAGGCAGGCCCGGCTCGATGGCCGGGAATGACATTCTTTTTATTTTTGGTGTTTTAGTGACTTGGTAGAAAAAAAATAAGGTAATAATCAGCCACTAGGGCTCAAAGGCACCAAGGTTGAACTAAGAGTAATTGACTAATTTTCAGAAATGAAATACACACTATAAATTACAATTCCTAATACCATGAAACGACGCACTTTTATTACATCTTCAGTTGGCTTGGCCGGGTTGAGTGCATGTTCCACTAATCCTGACAGTAATAATTCCTTATCTGTCAATATTGAATATGCTGAAGATAAACCGGTTGAATTGTTAAAGGAACTTGAAAACAGCTCATTAAAATTCAGGATTTTCAGCAATGCATCTATCGTAATCCTCGATAAGAAAAATGACGCAAGTTGGGAAACATGGCCAGTTGCCATCCAGGATAAAGGAGTGGTTGAGGAAGGGCATGTATGGTTAAGAACAGGTCGCAGTATAACAGAGCAATACCCAGGCAGGTTTCAGGGAGAATTGAAGGGTGATAATATTGAATTCACATTGATTGGCCTTCAGAAACGTATTATTGGCCAATTTCTTATCAATATTTCGCTTGAAAATGACTGGCTGGTCTACAATATATTGGAGGTCGGTGATACAATTCCAAGCCTGGTTTTCCCTCCTCCCATCAAGTCTGAAGCGATTATTATACCGAAGGGTGTCGGTGAGATCATTCGCGATACGGAAGGGTCGCAGATATATGGCCGGACTATCTATCCATTTTATACCAGACTTAATATGCGGTTCATAGGTGGCACCAAAGGCAACGCAAGCTGGATAGGGATTTTTGATGAAGGCTTTGAAGATGCATATGGTCTGTTTGCAAACCGTACAGCTTCCCCTTTATGGGCCAGGTCGCTTGGTACATGGCGACACGGATTCACATACCGGATGAAATTCCTTCAAGGGAATTATGTGAATGTGGCGAGGGAATACAGGAAATGGTTTAAGGACCAGGGCAAATTCAAATCGCTGGAAGAAAAAAAGCAGGAGAATTCACAATTGGACAGTTTCCTGGGAGGACGTGCCTTCTGGATCAGTTTGTGTTTTCCAAAAGTAAGCGATAAAACTGGAGATGATTTGCTATTGACAGAAGAACAGAAACTTCAACGTGGTCCGAATCCTGTGAATATCCGATTCACCTATAAGGAACTGGCTGCAATGATTGAAAAACTGAAATCACTGGGATTAGAGAAGGGATTTATCAAGATCGCCGGATGGATCAATGGCGGTTATGATTATTCTCATCAGGATGTCTGGCCACCTGAACCATCCCTGGGCGAGGTATCAGAATTAAAAGAGCTTCTTGCAATGGAAAGACCACTTATGTCAGGTCTTCATGATAACAACCAGGATATATATCCTCACACAAAGAGTTTTCCGGATGGAGTTATCCGAAATGCCAATGGGGAATTTATGACAGGGGGTATCTGGGCAGGTGGACAAACCTATATTCTCGGAAGTCGTGCAAGCTTGAAATATGCAAAGCATAACTGGGAACAAATAAAGACCATCCAGCCAAAAGCAATGTTCGTTGATATAATCACTGCGTTGAATCTGTACCAGTCTTTTGAAAAGGGGAATAAACTCACGAAGCATGAGGATCTACAGGCAAAATGTGATATGATGCAATTCTATAAAGACCAGGGTATCCTGCTTGGAAGTGAAGAGTCTGCTGATTTTGGTATTCCATATCTGGATTGGTATGAGAACAGGCACAGTAGAATCCAGAGCACCTCCATCCCACTCTGGCCACTGGTCTTTCATGATGCAGCTTTTAATACACGTTACGGAGGCGTCACCCGTAATGAAGGATATCCAGGGTGGCTGGAAGATATGCTGTGGGGTTACCTACCACATTTCAGTATCAATCCAGGATGGGACCAGGATGAATTATTCACTTCAATCGATCATGTCGATAAGTGGCATGAAAAGGTTGGCATGGCAGATATGGTAGATCACAAATTCCTGACCAATGATTTAAATGTAGAGCAGGCCGAATTCTCAACAGGAGAATCTATCATCTGCAATTTTAGTGAGGATCCGGTGCATATTGATGGAAAATTAATCAAATCCGGAGGTTATCTGATTGAAAGTTAAGAAATAACAATTTCTCAAATCCTAAGCAATCTCTGTATATTTTACGGTTAAATATCACTCTCGTGCCTGATCCTGAGCTATCTCAGCAGAAGCCATATGCTCTTCATGCGATTTCAGATCAAATTCCTTCATGATATCTGCTACTTTAACATCCGGCGACCGACTCTCTATGATAGACCATTCTTCTCCATGGAATGATTTGATACAGACTTTCCGGCCATATTTAGCTTTTATCTCATTGAACCGCCGGACATAGGGCCACGAATGTAAAAATACTTTTTCAAGATTTACCGGAGCGCATACCCATCTCATGTTCCATCTGCCGGTACTGGCAATCTCCTCTCCTGATATATCACATATTTTTGATGTATCCTTTCTTGTACTTGAAACCACACAATATTTGTTCTGCCATGCCATCGTATTCACCATTGAGCCTCCAGCATAAGCGGAAGCCCAGAAAACCATCTCAGCTCCTTTTTTCCTTAGTCTTTTCCATGCATCATCCCACTCTATATCAAAACAGATCTGAATACCAATTATTCCAAAGTCTGTCTTAAATACTGGAGCATCTACCGGTCCGGGAACTATTCCCCTTTCCACCTCTCCTATTGTAGGATGGATCTTCCTGTATTCCCCCATCAACTTGCCCTGGCGGTCAATAACAACTGCAGCATTGTAATACTTTCCCTTTTCAGTTGTATGGATTGGACATATTATATAACAATTATTATTCCTGGCATAGTCGGCAAATGGCCGGGTAATTTCCCCAATTGGTGTTTCTGCAATATCTTTAAGCGAATATCTATCAGATACAGCAGAAGGAAATCCTTCCGGAAGACAAATAATATCGGGATTGTAGGACCTGATTTCCTCGAAGCTCCCTAATATCTGATCAACCATATCCTTATAGCCCTTCACACTCATGCCTTCCTGTGATAAACTGGCAATCCATACTTCGCGGGGTAGTTTTTCACCTGGTCGAAAATATGAATGACTTTTTGTTTCTGATGAGAAAGATCCGTAGGGTAAAAGTGTACCCACACCCAGGCCGAGTGCGGATTTCTGGATAAAATTCCTGCGGGAAAGGTTATTGCTTTTCATGTCTACTAACTTTGTTGTATTGACAAAGTTAGTACTTTGTTTGTGTAATCGTTAGGATATCATTTTCTGACCTGGGTTTGAACTTCCTCAGCCATCGCAATATGCTCTTCATGAGATTTTAAGTCAAACTCTTTCATAATATCTGACACCTTAACATCTGGTGACCGGCTTTCTATGATTGACCACTCTTCCTCATGAAATGATTTGATGTTTACTTTCCTGCCATATTTGGCTTTGATTTCGTTGAATCGCTGTACATAGGGCCAGGAATGTAAAAACACCTTTTCAAGATTCACAGGAGCACAAGCCCACCTTCTATTCCATCTCCCTGTACTGGCGATTTCTTCTCCTGTTATATCACAAATCTTTGTTGTATCCTTATTCGTACTTGATACAACATAGTACTTATTCTGCCAAGCCATCGTATTTACTCTGGAACCTCCTCCAAAAGCAGAAACCCAGAACACAATCTCAGCTCCTTTCTTTCTCAGCCGTTTCCATGCGTCATCCCAGTTAATATCAAAACAGATCTGGATACCAATAATTCCAAAATCAGTTTTGAAAACTGGCGGATCTATCGGGCCTGTAAAAGTACCTCCTTCTATCTCCCCAATCGTAGGATGAATCTTCCTGTATTCACCCATACATTTTCCCTGACGATCAATCACTACAGCTGCATTGTAATATTTCCCTTGATCAATGGTATGAATGGGACAAATTATATAGCAATTATTTTTCTTCGCAAATTCTGCAAATGGTCTGGTTATATCTCCAATAGGTTTTTCAGCGACATCCTTCATTGAATATCTTTCAGAATTTGCATAGGATGGAAATACTTCCGGAAGACAGATTATATCTGGTTTGTATTGCTTGATTTCGTCAAATGATCTTAATACCTGACTGATCATGTCTTTATAGTCAGAGGATTCCATTCCTTGTTGCCCCAGGGTGGCAATCCATACTTCCCGTGGGAGTTTCTCTTCCTGATTTAATCGAGGTTGCTTATTTATTACTGATGCTGCTGATTGATGTGACAACAGGGCACCCGCACCAAGTCCTATAGCTGATTTTTCTATAAAATTCCGTCTGGTAAGTTTATTACTTTTCATAACTCATTATTTAATTAATATGAACCATACTAAATATAGGAAATACCAGATATTTATGTATTGATTTCTTAAATGACTTACTAAATTTTTAAGAATTGATATTTTTGTTTCTGTAGAACTTTATTTTTTATTAAGATTATCATGAAAAAATTAGCCTATTTTCTTCCTTTATTTCTCTTACTTTTTGTCCGATGTGAGCATAATGACAGACATGACGATAGAAATATCAAGAAAGGATATGACGAAACCAGACTTGAAAGGATCACCGCATTCCAGCAGGATCTAATAAATAGTGGCACTACTGGAAGCAATATCGCCATGGTATATAAGGATGGGGAAATCATTTATAAAAAAGTGATCAATTCCGGGAAGGAAGGAGATGCTGATATTACCAGAGAGACGATCTTTCCTGTGTGGTCCATGTCGAAACCGATCACTTCCGTCGCAGCCATGATCCTGTATGAAGAGGGGAAATTTGGCTGGTCAGGATATCATAACACACATTTCTGGATCGACCAGGAGAAAAACCTGTTTGGTTTATTCATGACCCGGAGAACTCCCTATTCACAGGATATACAGCGACAATTCAGGAGGGCAGTTTATCAGGCGATATATTGATTCTAATTTAATTATAAGCGATCAAGAATCAATAATTATTCTTATCTAACATTTTTGCAATAAAAAATTCCGGAATGGACTGATACGCTGACTCCGCTCCCGGGCAATTCAGATGTGATTCAATATTGAGTGCACGCATTCTTCCCATTAGTGTATATCCAAAAATTACATGATGAAGTGCCCAGGATTTCCGCAAGGAAATATCCTCAGGGATCTGCGAATCCAGGGCCATCTCATATTCCATGTAAATGGGTGGATCGTTGGCACTGATGTGCGTGACTGGTGAAATTTCGCGGATCAATTCCTGCATTTCAGGACTATCAAGTTCTTCAAAGCTATCTATTGAAAATATTCTCAGGAAGGCTGGATTTTTATGGATGAATCCCCCAGGGATCGATTGTTCCATCCATCGTCGGTCAAAGGTGATCTGTCCGCCCATCGTTGCAACACATATTATTCGAGTAGACTCACGCATGACCTTATCGTTGTTTCTGATATCGGCCATATCATCATGAAAGGCCAGCCACATACTCAACATGGCCCCTGCAGATCCTCCAAAAGCTCCTATTCTGGATTTATCGATATTCCATTCCTCAGATTTAAATCTAAGGAATTGTAACGCCCTTTTAGCATCTTGAAAAGCTGCAGGTAATGGATCAGTTTTCACCAGGCGATAATTCATCGCAGCAACAGAAATACCTGCCTCCAGTAATTTGTTTAAATGATCTGCTTTCAGCTTTTCCTTACTTAAAGCCTGAAAACCTCCTCCATGAATAAAAAGAACCAATGGTGTTGAAGAATCAGATTCAGCCTGCCAGAAATCTAATATATTTCTTTCATGCTTATCATAGGATACCTCCTTATATGTTGGTTCGGGTTTTAAATATTGCTGGCTATATCCATTAGTAGAAATAGCAATTGCAAAAAGTAATACAACTACTTTTTGTTCCATGATAAATATTTTAATTACTACTCAATATTCTTATTATACAGAAGCAATTCTTACAGGCGCATCCAGTCCCTGTTCGATCATCTTTTCAGGCAGATCCGGCTTACGTGTAAAATCCTTTTTTCTGAATGGGCTCCTTATTAACTTCAATACATCTGAAAATTTCATATACAGCATAAAGTGTCTCACAAGCCCTAAAGTTGCCAGTGGTCGGTGAAGCATGCGGTATTTCAGTAATAGAATATACCCTTTTTTCCTGGTTTCGTTAACAACTTCACTTGGTAATATTGACGGATCAATATCAGAGCACTTAAACCACTTGTACCAGTCTTTATCATCCTCAATGATTCCACGTTCAATATATTCCTGCCATAAAGGCGTTCCCCGGTATACACATAATCTGTTAAAACCATAGGTGTCAATTTTTAGTCTGGCAGCAAATCTGAAACTTTCAAGGATATCATCCACTGTTTCATCGGGATTCCCTACAAGGAAGAAACCATGAATCGTCTTAATGCCACATTTTTTAGCTTCACCGATTGCATTTTCAACCTGTTCCAATGTCTGGTGCTTTTTCAGTCGCTTGAGTATTTTTTCTGTGCCAGCCTCCACTCCAAATGCAAGCAATTTACAATTAGCTTTCTTTAACAATGGAAACTCCTCTATTGCAACAGAATCAACTCTTCCCTCACATCCCCATTGAAACGCAAATCCCCTGTAAATTATACCTTCACAGATAGCCTGGATTCTTTTTCTTTTTTGAAGAAAATGATCATCCGTAAGGTAAATCGATCGGTACCCCTGGTCATGTAACTCCTGCATTTCACCCAGTACATATTCCGGTGACCTGGTTCTCCATTTACCACCTCCCAGGGAGGGTATGTCACAATAAATGCAATGGTATGGACAACCTCTTGAAGTCTGTACGGTGCAAAACTTATCAAGTGAAAGAACGGCAGGCATATCAAGAGGAATTGATTCTATATAATCTATTGGCAGGCTGGATCGGTCGGGATACGGGAACCGGTCAAGATCCAGGAGAAGTGGACGGTCAGGATTTTTGATCACTTTCCCATTGGATCGCCATGTAAGACCATTAACAGCTTCTGGATTGTTGCGATTATCAAGAAATTCCGGAAAAAGCTCCTCCGCTTCTCCCCTTCCAACAAAATCAACATAAGGACAATCTTCGAGTATATTAACCGAATTTATAGTAGCAAATGGTCCGCCGATTATTACTGGAATATCCGGATTTTCAGATTTCAGATATCTTACGACATTTTTCATCCGCAGATAGGATGTTGTTGATAGAAAGGAAATACCTATCACATCCGGATTTTGTTCTTTGGATGCCAGGCTGATATGTTGTTCCTTCATTTCCGGATGACAGGTATCCCACAAAATCACCTCATGTCCATGCTGTCGAAGGATAGGTGTAAGAGTCTGGATACCCAATGGCGGGTAAGCCATTACCTTATAATTACCGGTACTTTTACCCCCACCCAATGATTCAGGTAATGGATGGTAGTAATCATCATCACGGACGTATACTAAAAAAACTTTCATGCATTAATCCTGATAAAATGCATAATTTGCATTTAATATACTTACTCTTCTGTAAATATGACAATATTTAATGCTTCAGAATAAAGACTACTCTAATTAGCAAGCAATCAATTGTTAACATTATCTGCCCCTTAACTTGAACATTTACCATTGGAATATCATACTCTAAACCACGAACTCTCATTGAACCTGAAATGTGACACACCTTGGGAGTTGATTCCATAACCTTGAACCCTGAACATTGAACCTCGAACCTTGAACCTCGAACTCCTTTATTATTTTCATTGCATTCCCTTCTTATTATACCTAACTTATATGAGTAAACCAATCCCAAAAATATCATGGCAACTTTTGTAATGTTCGGCCAGTACACACCTGATGCACTGGATGAAATCAATACAAACAGAACAGTTGAAGCTGTTAAGTTAATCAAGAACTATGGCGGTGTAGTAAAATCGATGCATGCCTTGCTTGGTGAGCATGATTTAATTTTTATTCTCGAGTTACCAAATATTTCGAAAGCTATGGAAGTCTCCATAGCGTTATATAAGTTAACCGGGATTACTTTCAGTACTTCAGCAGCTTTGGAGATTGAGGCATTCGACGCAGCAGCAAGTTAAAAACCCTTGAAGTGCCATTTTCCTGCATATACATTGAAAAATGGCACTTCTATTGCCTGCGTACAACAAACTTTACTGTATGCATAAACTCACCCTGGTAAACATGGATGAAGTGCATGCCATTCCTTAAATCCAGGTTATATTCTATATCGACCTGGGTAACATAGGGTTGATATGTCCGATTCAACATTATTCTACCTGTTGCATCGAATATCACAACATGGAATGGTTCTTTTTCTGTTCTAAGGTTGGAACGAAGTGTGAAATAATTGCTGGTTACAGGATTCGGGAATACAATACTATAAAATGGAATATCTTCTGCATCAATATTAACCATAATAACTTTTGAATAATGGTATTCCCCATCAAAATCCACCTGCTTGAGACGATAATAATTAAATCCGGCCGCTGGTAAATAATGCATATAGGAATAATTATGCTGAATCACCGTGGTTCCCTGTCCCTCAATTCCCCCAATTACGTTGAAATACTCACCATCCGGAGAATGCTCGATTTCAAAATAGTCATTATTAGTCTCGGTGGCCGTAATCCACTTAAGTAACACACCATCCTTAACTTCCTTACCTTCAAAGGAAAGGAGACTGATTGGAAGCGGATTTCCCAGGGCCTCAGATCCCAGCCCGATGATTTTTTCGCTGAAGTAAATAGCAGAATCTGATTTAAAATCTCCCTGGGATTGGGTATGGCCTGCCAGGAAATCTGTTCCTCCTTTATTATCCCAGAAACTGGTAGTATCATTCCAGACCAACACCACCAGATCTTCCCTGACCGCCTGATCAGAACTAACATCAGTTTCTGCACACCAACTTATCCCTACCTCTGCAGAAGTTCCGGAGGAATTATCTGTAATTTTCCAGTATTCATTTTCCTTTATACTGACCACATCTATATCTGATGAATTCAAATTGTCTACTGAATCTTCGTTCAATACAGAGCCGGTAAAAAATTCTGCAGTCCATTCCAGGCCACCAGCGCTCACATTATTGACTGAAGCATATCTCCATCTAATGCCCTTTCCAATTGGGAATATAAAATTATCACCGGCATTTGTAACCTCTGCTGAAAGACTGCCATTCACATATGCCGAAGATGTACCTCTGGATGGTGATATACTACCTCCAGATTTTACAAGTAATTTACTACTGTTTGGATCGATCAAACCATCCAGTAATCCCATTGTTCCTTCCACCTCAATATCTCCCCCCAATATAAATCCAGAACTGTTGTTAAAATCAATACTATAAATTGCTGTATCACCTGTAAAGGTTCCCGTCAAAGTTTGGGGGCTGGTACCATTCATAACGATTTTCGAAGTACTACTACCGCCATCAAATGTTGCCGTATTTTCTAAAGTCAAATCTCCTCCAACTGATATCGAACCTCCTGAACCTACTTCAAAGTTTCCTGTACCAGAAATATTTAAATCCCCGCTGATAGTTTTTGCGCCACCTGTACCTCCATTAAAGGTCCCATCTGAAACAGTCATACTGTCTGCAATGCTTAAAGTTCCTGAAGATCCATGCTGATAATCCCCGCCGTTAACTAGCATATTATCACCTACAGTAATGCTCCTGTTATTCGGATTTGAAAAAGTACTTCCTGTGATAGTAAAATCATCCAGAATCGTTAAATCATTATTACCCATAGTTTTTGCTCCACCATCTGAAATCCTCAGGCTTTTTACCTGCGTTATTCCACCAAGGATATCGTAGGAGCCTGTACCGGCATATTCAAAAGTACCTCCGGAAGCCCCAAAGAAATCACTATAATAACCAGCTGGAATTACAACACTGATACCATTACTTACGAGTTTCAGGGTTCCCGAACCGGAAACGTCTCCAAGCCGGTGTCCGATTGTTTCGTCAACAATGAGCATTCCATATATTTCCGTTTGATAAAAACTAACATGGTCAATATTAAATGTAAGCGTATCATCAGTACTTACAATTACCTTAGCCCCCCTGGGTGTACCTCCGGGATTCGGTGTGTATATAGAATCGACATTTACATTCCCACTGTATATGGTTGTGTATGTTGCGATATCATCTGGTATTGCATCGGGATCACCAGCAAAGAAATCACCTTTAATACCATTATCCGATACATTATTGAAATAGATCTGAACGAAATTATTGCCTTCGTCTACGGTATCATCAGCTGTTTCAGGATCGAATTTTGTCAGGTCATCCAAATCTGCCAGATATCTTGCAGGAACGTATTCCGCATCATCTCCGTTTACATGTGTTGGATCATCATAATAGAATTTGCCGTATGACTCCATTCCCATAATATTGGAGGCGCGTAATATCCAGTAATATGCTAAAGCACTATCCGGTTCCGTGATAATAGGGTGAGTTTCATTAGCTGGCCGGACTGTGATCGATCCTGCTGTTGTTCCGCTCGTATTTCCCGGAGTACCAAAATCAAATACAACCGGTGTGTAGGTTTGCTCACCTACAGGAAATGTAAAATCTGTTGTATAATTGGCTGGAAAAATCTTTTTAATACCATTATCAGTAAATGAACTATTAGTCTGAACCATATTTGATGATCCGAATGCCGTTGAAGTCTCTATAGTGGCAATAGTATCAATTGTAACTAGACTCCCTCCAATATCAAATATCCCTCCATTTAACCATAATGTATCACTTATATTAAAATTGTATCCATTGGCTGGAACAATTACGTCATTGGTAATTGTTAAAACACCCAGGTATGCTGTCCCGCTGGTTATACCACTCAATTGTTGCTCATCTGTACCTGCCATTTTAATGCCTTCTCCACCATCACTGATATGTGCTCCAAGTATGCTTAAGTTTCCTTGTAATGTAAGTGTATTACCATCATCATTGAGAACACCGGTAGTAATTGTCATATTATTCGTGACTGTTACATTCTGGGTCAGACTTAAGGTATCTGAACCTGCTTTTTGAAGGTCATAGAAATTTGTTGTGGCAGTACCGGTAATATATCTATGTGCACCTGAATTAAAAATCACTGACCCTGTCTGAGGCTGGAAGGTTCCGTCATTATCCAGGTTACCTCCAATGGTCATATCAAAAGTGCTGGTATTAAATATAGAATTAGCGGCAATTATTAGTGATCCGGATAATTCTAAATCGTTTGTACTTATATACATATCAGGATCATTTCCACTATCATTGTTCAATTCAATAGTTGAAAGTGGAACTGAGGAATAAATCCCTATGTTGCTTTCATATCCATCATTAGGCGTATCTGAATCGCCTATGGTGATAGTATCTGATATACTATAGCTACCAGGAGTAATCAAGATTGAAGGCATTACTTGAGTTCCATTCCCTGATACAATAATAATATCACCTCCTGTAAAGGTAAAGCTTGAGGACGATCCTGGTATCTCAAATGCTCCTTTTGATAATTCAATATCCTGATCTATCGCCGACCGTAATGTTCCCCCGGTCTGAATATATTTTAAAATTCCATCTTCGGTTCCGACATCACGTCTTATGGATCCTGCTATCTCGATTGAACCACCCGTTATCTCCAATTTTGCGGCACCTGTACTGGAAAACCGGATACTTGCAGATTCATCTGCCGGAAGCTTTTCCATATCCAGTGTTCCACCTGATATTCTAAGCAATCCATCCAAACGGATATTTGAACTGCCAAAAACATATACTTCCCCAGCCTGTATTTCCAATCCGGTTGTTGAAGATATTTTCAGCTCTCCCCCATTATATGATATCGTATCAGCAATACTGGAATTATTCAGTTTCAATAATCCATTTTGAAGGATAACTGGCAAATTGCTGGTTGCTCCCCCTACATCTGCATGAAACGTTAAATTTGAATTAAAAGTGAATGTAGACGTAGTATCAGTCCCCTTATTCATGATCACTCTATATAACCCAACAGAATCAGCAGTGAAGGTATGATTCCCGGTTCCTTTAAGTTCCAATTCCAAAACTTCAGTGCTGTCAGAATCCTGTGTCACGAATTCACCCCCGGTTGCAATAGTAATATCCTGGTAGGCTTCAAGTTGATGCGTCAGATTAGCAGCACCATCTTCAACATTCAATTGACCCTTTTCACCAATTTCAATATCTCCGTTTATGGTGACAGTATGCACAGATCCGGTACCATTGAATTGTAACCGTGCCTCGTTAATCGCATCTCCAATAGCTAATGAATCAGTAACAGTAATATCACCATCTGCTGCTGAGTTGGAAATCAGATAGCCACAATCCTTGATATTTAATGTTGTAGTTGAAACATCTATTGTGAATCTGAATGGAAAATCTCCATCAAAGCCATCGACCGAATCTTTGATAGCTGCAATAATCAAATTTGGATATGTATCATAATCAGTTAATAAGCCAGCTGGGCTCGCTGAAGTTGTAATTGTTGGAACAGTTATTCCAACTACTGCTTCTTCTGTTGCATTGTATTCAAAAATGGTATTGGGTTCACTTAAGGTACCTTCAATATCAGCGGTTATCACAGGAATTTGCTGTCCACCTCCTGGATTAACTCTAACCCGAATGTGCCCTTCTCCACTCAATTCACCAAGGGTAACTGTATTATCAGATAAAATATCCAATTGCGGTAATTCACCACCTGGAGGTGGTGTACTATTATCAAAACGTAATTCGGCTACTTCAAGTCCATCTTCAGTAGCAACACGATGCCAGTAAGTTCCGTCTGATCTTATTATAGCAATATCGCCCGGTCCCGGCACAGTGTTTGGACCACCAGATCCTTCAATATATTCCCACCCGTCACCATCAGCCCATTCCATAATATCACTACTGGCAACACCTGTTCTAATAGTACCGAAAGTTTTCAGATTTCCACTAAAGGCCGTGGCTTTACCTGCAGTATATAATCCGCTTTCAAGCGTGAATGGTGTTCCATCTCCATCAAAAGTAACAACTGTGTCCCCTATACCAAATTTTGTATTTTCTCGACTTCTAAGTCCATCTACAATCTTGCTGGCATAATAATTTTTAAGATCGCTCTGACCAGGTATATCTCCAGCTACTGGATAAAAATCATATGTGGTCACATCCGGAAGTGCAGTAAAATTACGATACCTTACCCTCCAATAGTAAGTTAATGTATTTGCGGGATCTTGTGATGCCGCTAATTCCCCATCGTTTAAACTAATTCGTATATATCCATCATCTGAATAATTACTAATTTCAACATCAGCAGGTGTATATCTTTCAGGACTTCCCCCAAAATCACCATCTGCATCTCTATCAGTTCCAATAGGAAATAATAATGTCTCGTTATTATCAACATATCTTTCCAATCCCCCATCAGATGCATAGCCACTGGTCATAATCATTTTAGTACTGCTGAATCCCGCTCCACTGGTAACTATTTTTCCATTAGCCCCATCGATAGTTAACTTACTGGTCCCGATATCAAAAACTCCATTTGTCATAGTTAACGTATCTGAAATACTGAGGTCACCATCCAAAATTATGTTATTAGAATTATCAAGATTTACATTGAATAATGTACCTCCTTCAGATGTAATGGTCTGAGTAGATCCACCGGATAGCTCTAATTCACCAGTGGAACTATCTGCTCCCAGTGAATCAGCTACATAAATATTACCGGTTGCGTCAATCGTGTAGCTGTCATAATCCAGATTTCCAGATTCAATTCTTAATTCTGCCGAAACACTAATCGCTGTTGTGGAGTTGGCTTGCGTAATGGTTACTGTCGCTGCATCATTGTCTTTGACAATATCCAATCCTGCCAGGGTACGTGTGGTTGATTCAAAATCTATTTGACCGTTTATTGAACCTGTAAACCTGGTATTGTTACTTCCGGGTGTATATGTAGAACCATCTGATATCTGAAATCCTCTACCAATGCTTACATCAAATCCATCTGCGTTGTAAATAACAGCATTTGGAGCATCTTCAATAATAAAGTCATTTAGAACCTTTAACATTGAATAGGATTGAAACGTATTTGATCCTGCTCCATCTGAATCCTTCATGGTGACACTCCAGAAATCAGCAGTCGAATTAATCTGATATGTGTTGGCATTATTATTATCAAATTCCAGTATGAGCGAACCGCCAGTTACGTTATATTGATCATCATCAGAACTGATTCGAATCCCGGGAGTAGTTGCATTACCGGATTTAACATTTAAGGTTCCTCCTGACATCACGAAAGTGCATGAATTATAATTCAGGTCAAAATTCCGATAACTTGTATTGTTATCAACTCCAGCAATAGTTACTGTACCTCCTGTTTGACTGTATAACTGCCCATTGGATGGACTACTTTGAGCATATAGCTGGTTTATGTCAGATGTACCACCAAAAGAACGAAACTGACCAGCATCCTTCAAGATTACACCATCGGATGATAATATTTCCAGTGTTCCATCTAAAATGGTCAAGTATCCATAAACAAACATCGAACTGCCCTCATCTTTTGTAACACTTCCGCTATTAATACGAATAGCAGCGTTCGATGAAATTACAAAATCAGAAAATGATCCTACATTCAGACTGGGAATTGAAACATTTGTACCTAATTGTACGGTACCACTTAATAACCCCAGGGCATTGTCATTATCTGTCAACTGGCTTACAGTAGTATCATTGTCATCATTTGCCGGTCCAAATAATACAAAATTACCCGCTGAATTGGCTTCAATAGAAATTAAACGGCTTATGGTTGCTTTATCAATTTCTATCCTGTAAAATTCAGTCAATCCATTACATGTAATTGTTTGATCATTCAGAGAATCCAGGAAATTAACATCCACAATTCCATCTATTGCTTCAGAAGTAAGGAAACCCGGATAATCTGTACTGTCCCTGTTTGAGAATTTTACAGACCCTCCATTATTTGTCAAATCGCCATATAGATCCAGTTGATGTCGCTCATTCCCTGTCCCTATAGTTATAGAACCATCTGATTCAATAATCAGGTCGTTGAATAAATCGATACTGCGTACATTGGCCGTACCGTCATTAATTTGCATAACCCCTTTTTGTACAGTTAGGGATCCATATGCAGATATATCAGAAACAATCTCCAGGATATCTGTCGTATTGGTCAGGTTTACAATACCTGTATTAAAAGCTAAATTCGAGTCAATATCAAATCCTGTTCCGTAAAATTCAAGCGTACCACCAGAGCTGCTGCTTATATAAGATGTGGAATCCCCAACCGGAAAGTTTAATGCGTTTGTACTATCCCCTGCAATGCGTATCTTCCCGGAACCTCTGGTGATGGTAAAATCGTGCCCATCAGACATAGCAACATCCAGAACACCGAGTACCTTCATATCGGCTAAGATAACATCATTGATATTTATGGTAATAGTTCTACCACTTGTGATTACTACATCGTCAGATGAAGATGGGATTAATGAATCCGGATTATTCAGTAGAGGAGCTGCGGAGCCATCTAAAGTCCATGAGGTCCAATCATCCCAATCCCCGGATTGATATGAGTACCAGGTTTCCTGTGCAAAACCATTGAAAATACTTATGGAGAGAAATATGACAAATAATATAGATTTCCTCACAACCTGATTAACGGATTTAAATGGATTTTGAGATAGTGGCAAAATTAGTAATCTGTTACTATTTATTTATACAATTCAAGGAATAAATGTAACTGATGATAAAACCAAGTTAAAATTCAATGGTTAGATTTCAAATCATATAATGCCTTATGAATAAATTATTTGTTAAGATATTACTGTTATCTATCCTTAGTAAATGGAATATATTTCCACTTTTTATAATGAAAATGACATTCTATCGATATGTTTGAAAGTCATTAAGTATTATAGTATTATGGACATTTATGATATATAATTGACTCAAATACATATTTCTTTGGACTCTATGATAACATCCAGGTATTTTTCACTTCTTTTTCTATTCCTTTTTTTAATTGCTGGATTTGGCAATGGCAGGTGTCAGGAAAGTGATGGCCAATTTTCTTTATTAGATCGGGGAATGTATTTTAAATCCATCATCCTGGATCCTGCGGAATGTCAGAACTATGGTGGATTGTTGAAATTATGGGATTCGGAGGGTAAGGATGAAGGTATCTATATCCCTGTAAATATTGGATTCCGTCAATCACTGGCCAGGTATGATTTTAATGAAAAACAGGGTTTTGAATTTGGAATCGAAGCAGCAGTATTTACACAATTCACCATTAAAAAGGTGGAAGCAAACACTTACCTGGGGGAGATGGAAAACACGGATTATAAACTCAGTTTTTTACTGAATTATCGATATAATAGTATTTCTCTCAGGGCACGGGCTTTCCACGTATCATCACATTTAGCCGATGATTACATCCTCAGGAATCAAATCACCTCACCAAACGACGGTTCATTGAATTATGAACAGTTTGATTTAACCGGATCAATTCAAAAGGAGTATTTCAGGTATTATGGAGGATTGGGTATGGTTATTACCCCACACGCTGTACGCGACAGGTTTTCTTCACAACTGGGTACTTTCTTTCGCAGACCGGGTAACAATCCTGGATTTTTACGGTATATCGGCGGTCTGGATATTAAGATCTTTGAACAAAATGATTTTACACCAAATATCAGAACCGGAATTGGTATTGAACTTGGACCTCCAGAAAAAACACGTCTGGCCTTCATGATTGAATACTATAACGGTCACCTGCCATATAGTACCCTGGAATATAAAAAGGTGCAATGGTTAGGGATTAGCGCATTTATCCTTGCAACAAGGAAATAGTAGTTGATGGTTCTGGGTTCTGGGTTCAAGGTTATGCGTTGAGGATTGAGTGTTCAGAGTAGTGAATTATTGATTACACAAACTGCAATCCACAATCCGCAATCCGCAATCTATCGAATGCCGTAAATCTTCCGAAAATGATATCCAAAAATGGCATACCTCACAGCAAGTGAAAATGCCCTAGGTTTACGAAGCAAAGTCCAGATAACCAAACGCCAGTATGCCCGTCTGCCTTTATTGAACATGCCAAGTACAAACATTGAACGAATCAGAGCTTTCAGATCTGTCCAGGAAATTCTTGATTTTAAATGTACGTTTTTCTGATATCGGAGTATAGATCCTTTAACTCGTCGGTAGTATGGTTTGGTCGAATAAATTGCTTCCAGGATCCTGCGATATCCAGCCTGGAGATCATCTATATTCATTTTAGGGATGAAATTGATTGTGAAATCAGTATTATTTCCTGACATGTTATCAGAGGTAAGGCGATTTTCCCGGTGGAGTCTTTCCCAAAGCCTTGTTTTCTTTGGGGCGTTTAACAGTCCAACCATCGCGGTTATGATCCCACTCGTTTTAATAAATTCGATCTGACGGGAAAAAATCGAAGGAGTATCACTATCAAAACCAACAATAAATCCCCCCATTACCAGCAAACCTCTTTTCTGGATATAATGAATACTTTCAACAAGATTGCGGTTATTGTTCTGATTTTTACCGCATTCGAGCAGGCTTTCTTCACTTGGTGTTTCGATGCCGACAAACACAGTCCTGAAGCCAGCTTTAACCATCATATTCAACAAAGTTTCATCGTCTGCCAGGTTAATAGAGACTTCTGTGGTGAAGTGGAATGGATAATTTCTATCTTCCATCCATCTCGTTAGTTTCGGAAGCAAGTCTGTCTTCAGGAACCGTCGGTTACCAATGAAATTATCATCAACAAAAAAAACTTCATTCTTCCAGTTGCATTCATATAGCTGATCCAGTTCCATGATTATCTGATCAGATGATTTATAACGTACTTTTTGTCCGAAAAGCACAGTTATCTCACAAAAATCACAGTTATATGGACATCCTCTCGTCAACTGTATACTCATGGTGGCGTATTTCTTGTGATTGAGAAGAGAATACATTGGAACGACAACATCATTCAAATCCGGAAATTCTTCGGTTTGGTAAATATTTTTTGCCTTTCCTTTTCCCAGGTCACTTATGAAGGAGGGTAATGTGATTTCCGCCTCATTAAGAATCAGGTGATCCACATCAGGGAAGTTTTCCGGCTCTTCTGTAAACAATGGGCCTCCGGCAACAATTGTACTGTTTATTGATTTACATCTGTCTATGATTTCCATAGCAGAATTCCGCTGAATAGTCATTGCGCTGAGAAAAACATAATCCGCCCATTCCAGGTCTTCATTTTTTAAACTGGAAACATTCAGATCGACCAGTTTTTTCTCCCACCATTCGGGTAACATTGCCGCAATGGTAACCAATCCTAATGGGGGGTGAGAGGATTTTTTGGAAACAAATTTCAGGGCGTATTTAAAACTCCAGAAAGTATGAGGTATTTCAGGATATATAAGGAGGATATGCATTAGGTCGGATTTTAATTCGGATACTAAGTTGAATATAACAGATAATAATTCTAAAACGAAATAGTGGGATCAAAAGTATCTATATGGTATGGTTTCAGATCCTATTTTTTGAATTTTGGTTTCCGTGGAATTTGCTACTAGCTATTGGCTATTAGCTACTGGCTTTTAACTATTGGATGTTTGGTGTCGTATGGTGTTTCATTGATAGTGAATTCATTTGATAACTTGAGATTAAATACTAAAGTGAGATAACTTTTTCATGTTCAACTTAATTAAACCAGTTATGTTACAAAGTTTTAAGCAACTTAAAACATGGAGAGCAGCTCACAATCTAGTCCTGTCTATTTATTCCAATACAAAATCATTTCCGAAGGAAGAAAAGTTTGGATTAATCAGTCAAATTAGAAGAGCAGCAGTATCTATTCCGGCAAATATTGCTGAAGGAAGAAGTAGATATGGAATTAAAGAATTTTTGCGATTTCTTTATATATCCAGAGGCTCACTGGAAGAAGTCAAATATTTACTAATTCTTTCTAAAGATTTGGGATTTCTTGCTAACGACTCCTATTCACAATTGGAAGATCAAACAGATGAGACCGGAAGGTTATTAAATGCTATGATTAATTCACTTAAAGTTAAACTTTAGATAACAGTTGATTTTTTGGATTGGTAGTGAATCCATGAACTACCTCCATCTCACGCACTAATAGCCAATAGCTAACTGCTAATAGCTAAAAGCCAATCCCCAAATCAAAAAATCTCCCAATCCATGTTATACCTGGCAATGCTGGACTCCTTTTCATTTCTGATCATTTCAGCTATAAAAGGTCCACCCTGGCCGTCCACCTGCAATTTGAATACACCAATTTTATCATTAGGACTGAATAAATCATAGTCCCATAATTCGATTTCGACCATTGAGCCCTTTTCAATGTCCGGGATTTCAACACGCAACTCAACCTTATCCGTTTTCATGGAAACATACTTGCCTTTAACCGGCCAGATTTTCTTTCCATCTAATTTTAGAAAAACCTCATCATCACCACTTTCACCAGTGGTATAACAATTTAAATTCAATAACCTGATATTAAGTTTAGGAGGTGCCATGACATTACTAATTAATTTATTTTTAATATACGTGAAAAAAAGGATTGCTGCTACAATTTACCCGGTTGATTTTAATTTTCAATACTAAAAAATGTTTAGACCGGAGGGCATCTTATTCGTGTTTTTAAAACTTAACCTCGTAACAGTATAGCAGTTACAAATTAATAACGAATCATATATATTATATATTAATTCAGGTAACGAGTTAAAATCTTTATAAATTTGTCGCAAATTCAACGATAGCATTGTGAAAAGGATCTTTTTTATATTATTGTCTATTCTTATTGTTACGGCTTCATGCGGTAAGAGACCGGGATACAAAACCAGGGCAGGTAAAAGAAAACAAAACCAAATGAATATGCATCAGTACGACCGCAAAGGACGGGATGATGCCCTTATTAAAAACATGAGATATAATAAGGGGAAGAATAAAAAAAGTAAAAAGAAGAAGTATAAATTCTGATCATTTCCTGTTACTATAGTCCACTACCGGACAGCTTTGCACGCATACGGACGATCATTAAATCCAAATCCTTCGATAATCCCCAGTTTTAGCCGGTTTTCAATGGCATGCTATTTGTCTAAGAATAGATGGTTAATTGTATATCATGAAACATGCAAAACCATATTTCATGACAATTCAAATTTTTACTGGCATGCTAATACATTTTTTTAAGATCTCTATCCGAAACCTCCACCGGCATAAACTTACATCTTTCATCAACATTTCAGGATTGGCAGTGGGAATGGCCTGTACCATTCTGATCTTACTCTGGGTTTCTCAGCAGTTGAACTATGACAAAGGGCAAAGTAAGAAAGACAGAATATACCGTCTTGAAAATCAGACATGGGTAGTAATGCCTCCGTACCTTGGAGAAACAGTAAGTGTTTTCCCTGAAGTTGAAAATGTTGTAAGGTTTTACTTCTGGTATGAACCTCCCATAAGGTATGAAGAAAACATATTTACAGTAACAAACTTTGCCCTGGTTGACAGTACAGTATTTAAAACATTTAATTTTAATTTCCTGGCCGGGGATCCTGAATCTGCACTTGTGGCTCCTTTTTCAATTGTATTAACAGAATCTACTTCAAAAAAACTCTTTGGTGATGAGTATGCCATAGGAAATTCAATATTGCTTGATAATGAATATGAATATGAAGTGACGGGAGTAATTGAAGATGTAAAAAAATTTCATATGGATATCAATGCCTTTGCTTCAGTTAATGACATCGTCCGGATGAGTGGGAATAATGATTTTCTTACTGCAAGGAATCACAATTTTTCAATCTACTTATTATTACATCCTGGCGTGAATGTTACTGGTCTAACAGAAAAGATAAATGATCGAGCCAGGAATGAATTTAATTACAATAGTTCTGACCTCTTGCTCAGACCTTTTAAGGATATCTATTTTGCAAAAAACCTTCAGCATGAAAACAACACAAAGCATGGGAACATGAATCTGATTATTGCTTTCTCGATCATCGCCATGCTGATATTATTGATAGCTTGTGTTAACTTCATTAATCTGACAATTGCTGAAGCCTCAACCAGGGAAAAAGAAATTGCAGTAAGAAAGTCCTCTGGTGCTGATAAGCAATCAATTCAGTTTCAGTTTTTTGGTGAAACATTGGTCACTGTTACAATTGCATTTCTAATCTCAATTCTAATTACAGACTTGATTTTACCTTCATTCAATCTACTAACAGCTGAAAGCATTCAACTAACCAGCATGGACCCTGATTTAATAGTCATCTTAGCAGGGATTTATATTTCTACTGCTATCTTGTCCGGGTTATACCCTTCTCTATATTTAGCTGCTCTAAAGCCTGCTTTGTTGTTGAAAGGTTCTTCGAAAAAAGGAGGCAAGGGTTCTTTATTGAGTAAAATATTGATAACGTTCCAATTTTCCATAGCCATATTTCTGATCATTGCAGTCCTTTCTGTTATGCGCCAACTCAACTATGTACAAACCAAGGATTTGGGGATCAATCATAAACAAGTATTAACATGTACATTACAAGGTGAAAAGTTTGAAGGTGAAAAGGAAAATGTACTAATCAGTAAAGATGCTTTAAGCCAAAGTTTAGTTGCTCATAATAGCATCCAGGGAGTTACATTTTTGCACCAGATCCCTGGAAAGATTACAAACACATGGAGTTGGTATACTACTGATCAGAATAATCGAACTCCGTTGAAAATCATCAATGCTGATCCGAATTTCATAAAGTTAGTGGGATTGGAAATCATTAATGGTAGAGACTTTTCATTTGAGAATGAAGCTGATCAAGGTTCCGGATTTATCATAAATGAGGAAGCAGTCAAACAATTGGGTATTGAAAATCCAATAGGTGCTAAAGTGAATGATGGAAATATACAAATAATAGGTATCGTTAAGGATTTTCATTTCAACTCTTTACATACTCAGATTGAACCGATGGCTATTAGCTGGAATCACTGGACAGAAACAGCCTGTATTAAATTTTCCGGTAATGATTTAGACGAAATCCTTTTGCACATCGAGCAAGTATATGATGAATTTTGTCCGGGTTACGCCTTCGAGTATGATTTTCTGGATGAAAACTTCGCACGCCAGTACAAGGCAGAAAACCAGCTCCAGACGCTATTGCGTTATTTCGTTGCTATTGCCATTATCCTTTCATGTCTTGGACTTTTTGCATTATCAGCTTTTATTGCTAAGCAGAAAACGAAAGAAATAGGTATAAGAAAAGTCTTTGGATCTACCAATAATGAAATAATTATTTTAGTATCCAAAGGATTTCTAAAATGGGTGTTATTGGCTAATATAATTGCATGGCCATTTGCATATATTGTGATTGAAGGATGGTTGAAGGGTTTTCCATATCGGATTCCTATCAGTATTCCAATTTTTATATTCAGTGGAATTATCGTTATACTAGTTGCTATTTTTACAGTTGGATACCAGGCAGTTAAAGCCTCCTACACTAATCCAATCGACAGCCTGAGGTATGAGTAATGAAGTGATCCTACACTAATGGAGTTTGACCGTAAATAATCTTTGTGGAACTTTGTGTCTTCTTTGAGATCCATTGTGCTATATCTCAAACATTTTCAGAAAGTAGTACAAGGAAGGGACATTCAATGAAAGAATATTATGCGTATAATCATTTATCTATTATCCTTTTTTATTTCCTGTCAAGTTTGCGGACAGAAGAATAAGGAAATTGAAATACGTGGGGTATACGGAAATCCTGATGCATTCTGGAATAAAAATCTGATTCTTTCCGATCTGGGGGTCAACGCGATTTTTGTACATAGCGGTTCGATCAATCAAAAAATGATCACTAGAGCCAGGCAGAAAGGACTTAAGGTATACGCTGAATTTGCTACCCTTAATGGTAAAAACTATGTAGATAAGCATCCTGAAGCCTGGGCTATCAATGAAAAAGGTAATAAAGTAGAGGCTGCAGGCTGGTTCATGGGTGTTTGCCCCACTGATCCCGGATTCAGGCAATACAGGATGAAACAGCTAGGGGAACTTCTTCAAAAATTCGATCTTGACGGAATATGGATGGACTACGTTCACTGGCATGCACAATTCGAGGAACCGGAGCCAATCCTGCCAGAAACCTGCTTTTGTGATCAATGTTTAAAAACATTTCAGAAAACCACTCTAATAGAAATTCCTCATGGTAATACAAATAATAAAGCAAATTACATTCTAAAAAACCATGAAAAAGAATGGAGAGATTGGAGATGTTCAATTATTGCTGACTGGGCAAGTGAGATGAAATCCATTGTGAAGTTACAAAAACCTGAGGCTTTGCTAGGAATTTATCATTGTCCCTGGAAAGATGACGAATTTAATGGAGCGCGTCGAAAAGTTTTGGGATTGGACTATGATTTGTTAAAAGAAATCGTAGATGTTTTCTCTCCCATGGTGTACCACGGCAGGATGGGGAGAAATCCTGAATGGGTGAAGGATAACATTGAGTGGTTTAGTAATCGAATTGATGGCAGTGAGAAAGGATCACCAAAAATATGGCCCATTGTCCAGGCCTATAATGATCCGTATACAATATCTGCTGAAGAATTTGGTCAGGTACTTGAAAATGGACTAACTGCTGATGCAACCGGGGTAATGATGTTCACAACATGGGCCGTGGCAGAAGATCTTTCAAAAATTACTGCAATGAAAAGGGTATATATTGAAATACAGGATAAGTAGCTTTAGAATAACAATTATTGTATTATCTTGTAACTGATAAACCTGCCTTATACCTCACGTATTGTTCTTTTTATTGAGAATGTTTCTTTCTTTGAAACCTTCTAATACTTACTTACTGAGAATTCTTGAACACCATAACAACAACTAATAATTTAAGGTCATGCTCAAATTCAACATTCTTATTGCTATCAGGAATATCACCAGGAACCTGAAGTATACTGTTATTAATATTGGTGGACTGGCAATAGGCCTGACGTGCTTCATATTTATTGCGCTATATATCGGTGATGAGCTGAAGTACGATCAATTCTACACAAAATCAGACAGGATCTACCGGGCCAACCGGTTTTATAATTCAAATGATGTGCAGGAGGATGCCGCAACATGCTCCTTCCCTTTTGGCCCAACCCTTCAATTCGATTACCCGGATATGGTAGAACATGTAGTAAGGTTTTACAATGGTTTTGCCCGACAAACATTCATTGAATACCGGAAAACAGAAAGTGAAGTGGTCAAATTCAATGAAACAGGATTTTACCTGGTTGACTCTACCGTATTTAAGGTATTTTCATTCAAATTCCTTCATGGAAATCCTGAAACAGCTCTGAATCGACCAAATACCATTGTCATCTCATCATCTACTGCTCGAAAATATTTTGGAGATGAGTCTGCACTGGGAAAATTATTGAGACTGGAAGAATCCGACAGGCTGGATTTTGAAGTCACAGGTGTGATTGAAGATATACCCCCTCAATCTCACTTTGAAGTAGACATGCTTGGCTCACTATCAACGATGCGTCAGTTTTTCGGGAATGGTCAGCTTCCTCAAACATGGATATGGAATCCCTGCTGGACATATGTACTACTTAGTAAAGGAACCACTCAAAGCGACTTAGAAGCCATTTTCCCGGCTTTTTACCTGAATCATTATCCTGATTTATCAGAACAGGATGTAACACTTTATCTCCAGCCAATAACGGATATCCACTTAAAATCACATCATGTTTATGAGATGCATCCGAATAGTAATATCCAGTACATCTATATTTTATCAGCAATTGCCGCCATAGTTCTGATCCTGGCCTGTATTAATTTCATGAATATGGCTACTGCATACTCATCTGATCGTGCAAAAGAGATTGGACTTAAAAAAGTATTTGGAAGCTCAAGGACACGGATTACCTGGCAATTCATCAATGAAACCATCTTGCAGACTTTTCTCGCTATGGTAATTGCAATCATACTCGTAGAATCCTTAATGATAAGCTTTAATCATTTTACAAATAAAAATATATCCGGATTTTTTATTTTTGAGCCTCAATTTATTCTATCAGGTATATTACTGGTGATAATTGTGGGTTTTCTGGCCGGATCTTATCCTGCGTTATACCTCTCATCATTCAATCCGCTCAATTCACTCAAAGATTTACAACCCGGGGGAACCAGGAGTGGTTTCGCCCGAAAAGTACTGGTAGTGCTCCAATTTTCAATTTCAATTGCCTTGATAATTGGTACATTCATCGTTTTCAATCAAATCAGATTCATCCGGAATGCTGATCTGGGTTTTAATAAAGACCAAATCATCCTGCTGCCAACAGTCAATCAGATATCACAGAATTATGAGACATTCAAGAATGAACTATTAAATCATCCGGATATCCTATTTGTTACAGGGATGGAAGACATTCTAGGTGTCAATCATAATACCAGACAGGTGGTCATTGAAGGTTTAAACCCTGATCAGGGTTACTGGTATCCGATGTTCATGGTTCGTCATGATTTTATCGAAACATTCGATATCAAGGTTGTGGCAGGCCGGGCATTTTCGAAAGAAATACTTGCTGACACAGCTAACGCCATAATGATCAATGAAACCATGGCTGCAAACCTGGGATGGAACAATGAGGATGCAATTGGTAAAAGAATCAGATCAGATGGCGATGAAAGAGTGATCGGCGTTTTTAAAGATTTTCATATTCTTTCCTTACATAAACCGATGAATAATTTCATACTGGATATGTTGAGAAATCCACGTGGAGCCAACGGACTGACAAGGTATGTTGCAGTGCGAACAAATACGGAAAACTATAATAAGGTTCTAAGTTATATTGAAGAAAAATGGCTTGAAATAGCACCATCCAGACCATTTGAATATACTTTTCATGATCAGGAACTCAACAGTCTTTATAAAGATGAAGACCAGTTTAGCAGGTTTTCCATATTATTGACATTCCTTGGATTGTTTATTGCCAGTCTTGGATTAGTGGGATTGACATCCTATATGGCCGAGAAACGAACTAAGGAAATTGGGATCAGGAAAGCAATGGGTGCTTCCACGGGCAATATAATAAAAGAGCTTTCAATCGATTTCATAAAGCTGATCCTTATATCCAATCTTATCGCATGGCCAGCCGCATATATCTTCACATCAAACTGGTTACAGAATTTTACACAACGTATTCCCATTAACTGGTTATTATTCCTGCTTGCGGGAATAATAACCTTACTCATAGCCCTGGCCATTACCAGTTTCAGAGCCTATTTAGCTTCTACAAGGAATCCTGCTGAAACATTACGGTATGAATAGGATTGTGGATTTTGGATTGCGGATTTTGGAGGGCCACGCGTTAAAAAATGATCCGGTGGATCATTTTAGCAAGGAGCCAGCTTGCGGGGGTGGTAATGGATAGCAGAATGCGAAATTCTAATGCCAGGTGTTTTCATAGTATCCCGGTAACCAAATAAACGCAACCAAGACCCAATCCTGCCCGACTGAGTGTGGTCAAGCGGGAACAGCAAGATTCACTAAGAAAATGTATTATTACTTGATATCTTAACCCGTATTATTCATAAATGATTTATAAAATCGAATTGTGTAATAGCTTAATCAGATGATTTACAATAAGATATGCTTATGGGTTAACCCTGATGAGCACA
>JBHOSY010000027.1:0-34569 GCA_042584165.1 Bacteroidota bacterium
CAGGTTAAATCAGGGATACTCTGTTTTGAACTGCAAATACAAATTGAATATACATCTGTTTATATGTATTAGCCATGATATTTATATATTTCGTCCCTACGGGACTTTGTACCGCTGGTATTTATTTCTAAAAATATATAGTCCCTAACGGGACAATCTTGAGTTTGACAGCATTTAATATAATCCTACCTCAGACAAAATGTTGTATTTACTCACAACTATCATTTTTTAAAAAGAAAAAAGGATAATCATTTATATCGAACTCAGGTTATATTATCTATTATTTAGTCTCAGTGGTCATTTCGGTACTGCTAAAATATCACATCAATGTTCTGTTTGAGAGTTACAGTTGGGCAGATCCTTCGCTACCATAGGTCGCCATACACCAACACTGAAGCTTCGGTGTAAACGTAAGGCTTGCAGATGGTAGGGAGGGATCTGCCAGGAGCTGCGTTATTCTCCTCAGTTTAATTTCTTAATACTCCTTTACAGCTTCCCGAAACGTACTACTGCTAATTATTCTTGTATTGTACTTACTATGATATTGTTTGAGGTCCGGATCATTTGGATATGAATCATTTTTTCCGTACGGGTACTGTGTCAATCCATGATAGGGTAGCGGATCGACGGTATTCCCATTGGCAGTATTCAAATCCCCGTCCTTCACCCAGCCCACACTGTATATTACAAAGTCTCTCTTCCAGCCAATGGGTAATTCAGGTAATTCAGTACTACTAAATGTTATGCTTGTCTCATCGCCGGCATTGGTTATAATATACCTGTTATCAGCTTCGTCCAGCAGTTCGAGCACATCCCCAAATCTTGTATAGTCACCTGTCAGGTCACGCCATTTCTGTCCGGTTATCACTTTTTTATAATCAAACCAGTGAGGTCCATCCTTTCCTTTCCGGTACATTTCAGAGAATCCCCGATAATGCAGGTCTGCAGATATGGGTTCCAGTGTGGTGGATCGAACTGGCACTTCCTGGTTACAATCTGAATGAAAAATATGGTCCCAATAGATCTCCATGTTTGTGCGTATCCTGACGATACGATCCTCCGACAGGAACTTGCCTGAGAGATCCACAACCACTGTCTTGTTTTTCCCCATCGGGAAACCAATGTTTTCAATAATCGTGACCCACTCACCTTTTTTATTTGTAACCTGCAGATAAGGACCAATAGAATTGATTCTATCTGTTTGTGATATAGCCGTATTAATACTTGCATCCGTTGGAAATATCCAACCATTTAAAAACAGGAACAGGCTATCCGAGTTTGTATTTTTCCCCAAATCCAGAATCAGATCATGCATCTCAGTAATCCCCTGGTATTTCGAATGCGTCAAATTTGAAATATATTGATTATCCTGCCTTAATATTTGTGGTAACAGATTATTCCCCTTATCATCTGCGGCAGATGCAGGAGCCATGGTTTCTGATACAGGATATATATGGTACCCGGGGAATGGAGGTGGAGTAAATTTCTCATCAAGGTAAATATCTATAGATTCCGGATGATCAACAGCAATCAACCGGATCTTATCAATATATATAGTTTCCCAAAGTTCAGAGGTTACCTGGATTTTGTAACGCCCATCTTCTGCCTGGAGAGATTCTCCAGGTATTTTTAGGTATTCGTCAGAAGCGTTCGAAAATGCATAGGCGGACTTGTCACCCATGATCCCCATCGGCATACCCAGGGCGCTCCTCCACATCATATCCTTTACAAACTCGTATTCTTTCCCATTCCAGGTATATAGAAATGGGCAGGAGCCTTTGAGTTGTTGCTCTTCGATCAAATCCTGATCGCTTCCCGGAGAGAAGATATTCTGAGGCACACCATTGGTCCACAGGATCCTGACAACATCTGCTTTTTCATGAGTTCCCAATCCAAAATATATGTTTGGTTCAGTAACTGTTCGCATCTGGTACAAATACCCGGCCCTTATTTCCACCTTGGCACCAATACCGAAATGATTGTTTTTACCGCTTCCTGTTCTGATCCCTACCAGTTGAACTTTCAGGTGATGATTTGCATTTCCGCCATCATTTCTCAATAATCTTATACCTCCCTGTAGACCTGTAATATATATATCCAGATCACCATCCTGGTTATAATCGGCTATGGCAATTTGCCTGCCAGCAGTAATACCATCCGGTAAAATATCTGAAGCATCTTCAAAATTTCCTTCCCCATCGTTATGAAATAAAAAAACTCCTCTGCCGTCTGTATCTGTTGATTCTCCGGATAAAAGTAAATCAAGGTATCCGTCATTATCCATATCAAAAAATGCAGCATCGTATCCTATTACATTTTGTATTATTCCAATAATTTCATTGGCAGCCTCATCATTTGAAAAAGTACCATCACCATTATTTAACATCATCCTGTAATTCCCTCCTTTCAGTGCTGTAATAAACAGGTCCAGATACCCGTCGTTATTATAATCTCCGCATGCTACTGAGCCCGATCTTCCCGAGGAAGTTAATCCACTGGCTTCCGTAACATCCCTGAATATTCCCTGCCTTAAATTAGAATACAGAACATTCCCTTCATCTTCATTGATCACCAACAGATCGATATCACCATCATCATCAAAATCTCCAAATGCGGCATCCCTTGTTATGCATGATTTACCAGCTAATATGGACTCGTTAGTCAAGATGGTAAATGTTGCATCAGCATTATTTCTGAAAATCTCATTTTTCTGGTCAGTGGCAATAAAAAGATCCAGGTCTCCTTCATGATCCATATCAAAGAAAAGTGCTTTATTCCCCTTCCTGTTTCCGGTGATGCCGGATTTTTTTGTTCCATCAGTAAAAACTCCTTCACTTACGTTATCATATAAAACATCACTCCCCTCTTTTACCACATATAGATCCAAAAAACCATCATTATTATAGTCCACAAATAGTGCTGATGTTTCTACTCCAGAATGATCAATATCAGCCTCTGATGAAATATCCTTAAACCGTCCGAGTTCATTTTTGAATAAATAATGCTTATATCTGGATCCACCTGGACCCGGGCTGCCAAAATATATATCAATATCACCATCCCGGTCGATATCACCCAATGCGATATGAGGGAATGCATCCCCTTCCCCATCTGTCTTTTTAAAATCACCGGCAACACCCAAACCTGCCGGTTCAGTTGCATCCGTGAAATAAATGGATTCAAAGATGGACTCCCCATTCATGATAATTCCGGGAGAAGCCTGACTGAAGGTTATGACCGGAGTACCTATCAAGCCACCTCCTGTCCCTTTCAACTGCTGGATTCCTGCCTGGTAAGGATTGGATAATTTTAATAAATTGTGAAATGTCAAGGTTGCTATCAATGCGTCTTCATTATTTCCTTCCTGTAAGGTTGTCAAAGCCTGTTTATAAAACCCGGAGGCATCTGAAGGCAATTCAGGATAGATCCGTTCAATCTCTTCCAGATGTTTTAATGCTTCATTCCCTTTATTATTGCGCAACATTGCTTCAACCAGGTGTAACCTTGCAACAATATTGGTAGGAGCTGCTTCTACTACTTTATCCATATATATTTCCCACTGCTGCAGAGAATTTGCATCTTGGGATCTGCCAAAAGACTCTGCCAGGGTATACAGGGATTGAACATGGTCAGGGTCTTTTTCAAGTGTTGTTTCAAGTTCCCTTACAGATTCCTCATCCTGATCTGTAAGTTCATATACCCGGGCGAGGTTCAATCGAATATCGGGATCATCCGGATCCAGCTCGACTGCCATTTCTAGCTTTTCTTCAGCCAGGTCGTACTTTCCCATTCTGAGGTATACTATGCCCAGATTGGCATATCCGAGGGCTTCCTCAGGGGCCAGCGCTACAAGTTTCAGAAATTCAGCTTCGGCATCTTCCAGCTTATTTTCTTCCAGGTAAGCCAGACCCATGGTACGGGCTGATATGGCATCGATTGATCGCTGTTCTTCGGGGGTTCTCTGGATAACTTGTTGTTTCGTTGTGTCCTTTGAATCCATTATTGAACTATCCCTTTCATCCCTCTTTTTGGGATCACAACCAGTAAGAATAAGTATGATAGAAATGATTACTGAATAATATATGTCAATTCTAATTTTCATGCTCATGTAGTGCCTTTGTATGTTTACGCACGAGGTAGAGCCTCGTACCAATAAGTAGTTTTTATAACCCTGGGCGAACTTCTGGCTCGTGACTTTAATTACAATCTTAATTATAAACTTGAAAACATGCTTGGAATTTCTTTAACAATTATAGGAAATGCTTTACATCAACGTCCCTTCGCTTCACACAGGTGACATTGATGGGGAAGGGAGTAAATTAATTCAGGTGACATTGATGGAGAAGGGGAGTAAATTATCTCAGGTGATTTTTATTCGGAAGGGAGTAAATTATCTCAGGTGATTTTTATGGAGAAAGAGGTTAATTAATTCAGGTGGCATTGACGACGCTTTACAATCTTAAATTAAATCTTGATTTTATTTTCAGTAATGCCATAACAATCCTCAGTAAAATCCTGGTGTCCTAGTGTTTTAGTGCCAACTTTTCAGCCTTTAAGATCTGCCATCAAGACCACAAGGTAAAAAAAGACAAAATGATAACTGATAGAATTAATAAGTGTCCAAACCGGTTAATATTATAATAAATAGCACTGAAATAGTTTCTAAAATCATTCAAAATCACTACTTTGAGCTTGCATTAAATATTTTTAGAAATTCAATAAATCACTTTTTAAATACAAATATCATGAGACAATTAATACTACTTTTTACCTTCCTGGCTTGTACTATCATTGTCACGAATGCCCAGGAGAAACTGGATGAGCTTCTTCCTATCAGGGGAATCGAACTTGGCGCTCCGGCAAAGGATGACCTCGATGCCTTTGTCAAATTCATTGAAGATGATCTTATTCCTTTAAGGGTCAATACCCTGTTAATCAGGATTGATTGGAATTACGAATATAAATCACGGCCGGAGCTCCAGGACGATGATCCACTCACTAAAGCTGACATAAAAAAAATCGTGAAAGCCTGCCAGGCTGGTGGAATTCGAATAATTCCCCAGATAAACCTGCTCGGGCATCAGTCATGGTTTTCAAGAGTCGGGAAATTACTTGAACAATATCCTCAATTCAATGAAACGCCCCATGTACCAACAGACCAGGGAATTGACAAATGGCCGAATGAATATGGTTTATACTGCCTGAGTTATTGCCCATTACATCCCGACCTGCATGAGGTAGTCTTTGATGTTGTGGACGAAATAGTCGAGGTGTTTGAAACTGATGCTTTCCATGCAGGTATGGATGAGGTATTTTACCTTGGGGACGACAAGTGCCCTCGTTGTTCAGGCCGTGACAAGGCAGAACTTTTCGCAGGTGAAGTCACCAAAATCAGTAATCACCTGACACAAAATGGCAAGGAATTGTGGATGTGGGGAGACAGATTTCTCGATGGTAAGTCTACCGGCATTGGCTTCTGGGAGGCAAGTTATAACAATACACACCGGGCCATAGACATGGTTCCAAAAGACGTCGTTATATGTGACTGGCATTATGAACGTGCCGATCCGACAGCCGCCATATTTGCTTTAAAAGGATTTAAAGTTGTCACCTGCCCCTGGAATAAGGCCCAACATGCTACAGTGCAACTTCACCAGATGGTGAATTTCAGGAAACATGCAACCAAAGAAACAAAAGACAATTTCTATGGTATGATACAAACGACCTGGACGGGAGCCGGAAGGTTTATGGATGGATATTATGGAAAAACCGATCTCGCGAATAGAAGGGGACATAGCCAGGTAGAATGTTTTAAAGTATTGTATGAGGAGATCAATAAGTTGGATGAATGAGTTGAGAGTTCAGAGTTCAGGGTTCTGGGTTCAAGGTTCTGGGGTGACAGGTTGTATTTGTGTGAGTTTTTAAAATACTGAATCACTATCAATAGAAGTTTCGCGCAAGTAGTATTATTAATTTACACATCAATATGAATTCTAAAGGTATAGCTATCTATACAAAAAATTATGAAAAACTCACGTAGAGAATTTTTAAGAAAAACCGGTATCACCGGGGCAGGTTTGGTCAGTGCCAGCATGGCAGCTTGCAGTAATCAGGATGAAAAATCTGACCCATTCCCTCAAACCTACCGGCAAACCTTCAATATGTCGGGATATGCTGCACCTAAACTGGATGTTGTTCGGGTAGGATTAGTAGGTTTGGGCAATCGAGGTACAGGCACTGTAAGAAGGCTTGCAGGCATTGAGGGAGTTGAAATTAAGGCATTGTGTGATCTGGAATCCGATCGGGTTCAGCGGTCTGCAGATAACATCAGTCACCTGGGACATAAGCCTGATTTCTATTCCGGCCATGAAGATGAATGGAAAAAAATGGCAGAAAGGAATGATCTTGATCTTATTTCAATTACCACTCCATGGCATTTACATACTCCAATGTGTGTTTTTGCAATGGAACATGATAAACACGCATATACCGAGTTACCTGCTGCCACCACAATGGAAGAATGCTGGCAACTCGTTGAAACCTCAGAACGCACAAGGAAACATTGTGTTCAAATGTCCGGAAGTTGCAGCGGAGGAATTTCAGCAGTTGTTTTAAATATGGCAAGAGAAGGATTCTTTGGAGAATTAGTTCATGGTGAAGGTTGTTACATACATACCCTTCTGGATTTCTATCTTTTTGATAAAGAAATGTATCACAATATGTGGAGATTGAAAGCAAACATCGGAAAGATTGGCAACCTCTATCCAAACCATGGTTTAGTTCCAGTTATGCAAATGATGGATATCAATTATGGAGACAGGCTTGATTACTGTTGTTCGATTTCAAGCGATGATTTTTTATTGAATAAAACAGCAAAAAGAATGGCCGAAGAAGATGATTTCTGGGCAGAATATGTTGACAGGGAATTCAGGGGAAACATGAATGTAACTACATTTAAGACTGTCAATGGACGCACAATTGTTTTGAATCATGATGTTACTTCACCACGGCCAAGGGGAAGGCGCCTATTAAGTGGGACTCAAGCAATTTACATGTCGAATCCGAACAGAATCTCGACAAGTAAGAATCATACAGGATGGGGACATTATGATTGGATATCTGATGAAGAATTCAACTCATTGGTTGAAAAATACACTCCCGAAATGAACAGAAGATTTGCCGAACTGGAAGGTCAGGCAGAACAAATGGACAGAAGCGGTCCATTCATACTACAGGACCAGTCCTGTGGACTGGAGGTTAATTGACTGTTTACGCAACGGGTTACCCGTGGATATGGATGTCTATCAGGCAGCAACATCAAGCGCCGCAACTCCACTCAGTGTGTGGTCTGTTGCAAACAGAGCTTTTGTTGATATTCCTGATTTTACAGACGGTGCATGGAAAACTAATCAAAGGACACTGGATATCCAACTGGAAAGAGGAGGAGGTTCTACAAAACTGACATAGAAAATTATTTATTACATTCCGGATACCAACCGGAAAAATATTAAGGATAGTATAAACGTGAAAAAGCTAGCTGAAATATTGAAAGTAAATGAAGTAACTTCATTTAAATAAGATTATATTCATTTAAAGAAATGAAAACGGATTTTTTTAGAATTTCATTATTTTCTGAACCAATAAAAGTATAAACCCATGAAAAAAGCATTGTTCCTTATCATTTTATTTTTTGTCATTGTTCAGGGTAATAATGCCCAGAACAAACTTGATGAACTGCTTCCTGTAAGGGGATTCAGTATTTCAGCACCTGCAAAGGATGGCCTGGATGATTTTATAAAGTTTATTAACGAGGAACTGATCCCATTGAGAGTTAATACACTTGTTCTCAGGATTGGTTATCGGTATCAATATAAATCTCATCCGGAATTGAGCAGTGAAAATGCACTATCCAAAGGCGATGTTAAAAAAATCGTAAAGGCCTGTAAAGCGGGAAATATCCGGATTATTCCATTGGTCAATTTGCTTGGCCACCAATCCGGTCGTACAAGACTTGGGAACCTGCTACGGGAATATCCGGAGTTTGATGAAACGCCGCACGTACAGATGAATGATGAAGGGCTCTATGCAAAAAGCTATTGCCCTTTGCATCCTGAAGTACATAATGTCGTATTTGATGTGGTTGATGAAATTGTTGATGCCTTTGACTCTGATGCTTTTCATGCGGGCATGGACGAGGTTTTTTATCTTGGAGATGATAAATGTCCTCGATGTTCCGGTCGGGATAAAGCTGAATTATTTGCTGGTGAAGTCACCGCAATAAGAAATCACCTGGCACAAAACGGAATTGAGTTGTGGATATGGAGTGATCGTTTACTGGATGGCAAGACAACAGGTGTAGGATTGTGGGAAGGCAGTTATAACAATACGCACCGGGCCATTGATATGATCCCCAAAGACGTTGTAATGTGTGACTGGCATTACGAACGGGCAGATCCAACAGCCGTTATATTTGCTTTGAAGGGATTCAGAGTAATCACCTGCCCCTGGAATAAGGCCCAGCATGCAACAGTTCAAATGCATCAAATGGTGAATTTCAGGCAAAATGCCACCAAAGAAACAAAAGAAAATTTCATGGGCATGATGCAAACGACCTGGACAGGAGCTGGAAGATTCTTGAATGGTTATTATGGGAAGGAAGATCTAACAGATCGCAGGGGTAACCAGGTTGAATGTTTTAAAGTGTTGTATGAGGAAATAAATAAACTGGATAAATGAGTTGACAGTTCACAGTTGACTGTTGACAGCACCGAGGTAAAACCTCGAGTTTCCACCGAATTATGAAATTCGTGTGTAGACTCGAATCGTAGATTCAGGATTGAGTGTTGACAGTGTAAGTACAGGTTGAGGCTAATGCAGTAAAGGATTATAGCAATTAATAGAATAATCCCGGATCATCGTAGGGACGCATTACCCGACATTCTTTATTCAACAATAAATGATTAAATTCTCGTATATTTTTTAATACATAACTATATAAACTCATGAAAAAAATTGTAATTCCAATTGCATTAATTTTTAGTATAATTTTCAGTATTAATGCCCAGGAAAAACTCGATGCGTTATTACCCGTGAGGGGACTTTGTATTGCTGCACCGGATAAGGAGGTACTTGATGATTTTATCAAATTCATCAAGGAAGAACTTGTTCCTAAAAAGGTAAATACGCTGGTTTTACGTGTTGACTGGGGCTATGCATATAAATCGCATCCTGAATTACAGGATGAGAATCCACTTACCGAGGCTGATGTTAAAAAAATAGTAAAGGCCTGTAAGGCAGGGGGAATACGCGTGATCCCACAGGTCAACCTGTTAGGTCACCAATCCTGGTTCTCAAGGATAGGAAAACTACTTGAAGTATATCCCCAATTAAATGAGACCCCTCACGTCCCCTTAGACGCAGGGATAGATGAATGGCCAAATGACTATGGGTTATACTGTTTGAGTTATTGCCCATTGCATCCGGAATTACATGGTATCATATTTGACTTCATTGATGAGATTGTTGAAGTGTTTGAATCCGATGCATTTCATGCCGGAATGGATGAAGTATTTTATCTGGGAGATGATAAGTGCCCCAGGTGTTCTGGAAGAGATAAAGCTGAATTGTTTGCAGGGGAGATAACCAAACTAAGAAACCATCTTGCTGAAAATGGCACTGAATTGTGGATCTGGGGAGACCGACTAATTGATGGTAAAACTACTGGAATAGGAGTATGGTCTGCCAGCATGAACAACACCCACCGTGCTATTGATATGATCCCAAAAGATGTAGTGATCAATGACTGGCACTATGGTCGCGCGAATCCCACAGCCGCACTTTTTGCACTGAAAGGATTCAAGGTTATTACCTGTCCATACCGACGGGCAGAAGTTGCAAAAACGCAGTTGCACATGATGCTGGGATTCAGGGAAAATGCAACACCGGAAACCAGGGAAAATTATGCAGGAATGATGCAAACTATCTGGACAGGTGCTGATAATTTCCTGGAATATTATTACGGCAAAAAAGAATTTGATCCGGAGCGTAACAGGGGAAATTATGTGGAATGTTTTAATACGTTGTTTGAGGAGATAAATAAACTGGATAAGTGAGTTGATAGTGTTTGTGTAGATTGAGGCTAAAGTGGTAAAGGATTATGGTTATTAAATAGATTAATCCTGGATCATTATTAGGACGTATTACCAAACATCCTTAATTCAACAATAAAAGAATTAATTCTTATTTTTTAATACATAAAAATATAAACTTATGAAAAATACAATAATTCAAATTTCGTTGTTTTTGGGTTTTATCCTTGGTGTAAATGCCCAGGAAAAGCTTGATGAGATCATACCCGTTCGGGGTATTTGCCTGTCCATTCCGGACAATGACAATGTTGATAGATTTGTCAAATTTATCAATGAGGAACTGGTACCAAAAAAAGTTAACACGATGGTGCTGATGATCCACTACAATTACGAATACAAATCACATCCGGAACTTGTCAGTGATAACGCCATATCTAAAAAGGATTTAAAAACGATAGTGAAAGCATGCAAAGATGGTGGTATCCGGCTTATTCCGCAGGTCAATCTACTGGGCCATCAATCATGGCATGGTAAAGTCTATACTTTATTAACGGAATATCCACAATTCAATGAAACACCCAAAGTTGTCATGCCCGCGGATGGTGAATATGAGTGGCCCAATCCTGATGGCCTGTATTGCCTCAGTTATTGCCCTTTACATCCCGATGTACATGCGATTGTTTTTGACCTGGTGGACGAAATTATGGAAGTGTGCGAAGCAGATGCTTTTCATGCGGGGATGGATGAAGTATTCTATCTCGGACACGATCAATGCCCAAGATGTCGTGGCCGCGATAAAGCAGAATTGTTCGCTGGTGAGATAACGAAAATCAGAAACCACCTGGCTAAAAGCGGGAAAGAGCTCTGGATCTGGGGTGACCGGCTAATTGATGGGAAAACTACCGGAATTGGTGTCTGGTCAGGTAGTATGAACAATACACATCGGTCCATTGATATGATCCCGAAAGATGTGGTGATCAATGACTGGCATTATAGAAGGGCTAACCCTACAGCAGCACTCTTTGCTCTAAAAGGATTTAAGGTAATCACCTGCCCATGGGGCGTGGCTGATGTAGCGAAGACCCAGCTACATCAGATGGTAAATTTCAGGAAACATGCTACAGATGAGACAAAGGAAAATTATGCCGGCATGATGCAGACAATCTGGTCGGGTACTACCTCTTTTATGGATGGCTATTATGGTATTACTGATCCCGAATCGAGGAGAGGAAACCAGGTGAAGTGTTTTAATACATTGTTTGAGGAGATTAATAAGTTGGACGATTAGTTGAGCGTTGTTAAAGTTATAGGTTGACAGGATCAAAGTGCAAGTTATAAGTCGATAAACCTGATTCACAGGTTCATGTAAGTATGTGAAACTTTGTATGTCTGATACAAATTAACACCTTAAATCCGGATACCCATTTTTATATAAAACATCTGATCTCATGAGGAAATTAATAATCCTGTCTACATTTTTTTTATGTTTTATTATAGGTGCAGTTGGCCAGGAAAAACTTGATGAATTGCTTCTGGTTAGAGGATTGTGCCTCCCGGCACCTGATAAAGAAACTGTTGATCCCTTCATCAAATTCATCAACGAGGAACTCGTGCCAATGAAAGTGAATACCCTGGTTCTCAGAATCGGATATAATTTTGAGTATGAATCGCATCCAGAACTCCGGACTGAAAATGCCCTTTCAAAAGGAGATATCAACAAAATGAAAAAAGCCTGCAAAGATGGTGGAATACGGATTATTCCGCTGATAAATCTACTCGGGCATCAATCATGGTATGGAAGTATCAATAAACTGCTTGAAGTATATCCCGAGTTCAATGAATCGCCTGATTTTCCTCCAGATGGTCAGGAAGAATGGGAAAGAATCCCTGGAAGGTGTTGTCTCAGTTATTGCTCCCTGCATCCGGAAGTCCATGATGTGATTTTTGATGTTGTGGATGAAATTGTGGAAGTATTTGAATCGGATGCCTTTCATGCGGGAATGGATGAAGTTTACTACATCGGTTACGAAAAATGCCCAAGATGTTCAGGAAGAGATAAAGCTGAATTGTTTGCCGGTGAGGTAACCAGGATCAGGGATCATCTGGCCCTGAATGATAAGGAATTGTGGATCTGGGGAGATCGTCTGATCGATGGCAAGACCACTGGCCTTGGATATTGGTCAGCCAGTATGAACAATACACATCGGGCAATCGATATGATACCTAAAGATGTGGTGATCAACGACTGGCATTATCACAATCCGGATCCAACAGCGGTTGTTTTTGCCCTAAAGGGTTTTAAAGTGGTCACATGTCCATATCGAAAGGCTGATGTTGCCAGAAAGCAGCTGCACATGATAGTACAATTCAGGGAAAATGCTACCCAGGAAACAAAGGAAAACTATTATGGCATGATGCAGACCATCTGGAATCCCACTTCAGATTTTCTGGATTACTATTACGGGAGAAGAGAATTGGATCAAGAAGATGAACGTGGCAACTACGTAGAGTGTTTTAAGGTGTTATTTAAGGAGATCAATAAGCTGGATGATTAAAGGGATAATTTGATGGAAATGGATTTGCTCATTTGAATAGATTAGTGGCTATTACTTATATTCCGGGGATGGTAGATGAAGGTTTATATGGTTATTAGTTTATGAGTTTATTTGGCTGGAGGGCATGTGAATCACGATAAAAGTCCCATTTGGATGGGCAGTTTGTTGAACCAGATCAGGAATTATCCTGTAGTGATGCAGGTGGGTCGTAAATAATATTCGAAATTCACCATGCAAACGATGATGGGTAATTTTGAATTTCAATATTTTTATACCTAATGCAATGATTTTTAAATCAGAAACGGAATAATTATGACACCAATAAAATCCATTTATTTGATATGTGTTTTATGCGTATTCTTTTCTACTTCATGGGCAACCGATGAACGTGTAAAAGTATTCAGCAAGCTCAATTATTATACTTCTGAAGAAACAGGTCAGATTGTTATTAAATCAGGTGATGCGTACATGGACAAAGGATATAGCCTGGAACTGTTCCATGAAGATGAATCACTGGGAAGAATAGAGAATATTAACAAACCGGTTACGCTTTTAGATTTCAACCTGGCAAAAATCCATTCAGGAACGCATATGTTAATCTGCCGATTGTTCCGGGATGGTGAAAAAACCGGTGAATTCTATGCCGAAGTTGTAAAACTGGCTCACAAAGCCAATGAGGTAAAAATCAATTTATTAACAGGGGGGCTAATTGCAGATGGCCTGCCATTCTTCCCCTTTGGTTTTTATTGCAGCAGCCCTGTAGGTGATCTTTCCCAACAGGAGGTTGTCAGCGGATTTAACCTTATCGCTCCTTATCAGCGAATAACGGATGAGACATTACATGAAAGAAAGGAGTATATGGACCGGGCAGCTGAATTGGGATTAAAGGTTCACTATGCTCTAAACGGTCTGGTTGGAGCAGGGCATAATAATTTGAAAACTTCAGAACAGGAGGAAAATGAAAAACTTGAGATCCTGAAGAAAGAAGTGATAATGTTTAGAGACCACCCGGCATTACTTGCATGGTATATTAACGATGAGCCTATTGGTCAGGGACGACCTGTGGAACTGCTTGAGAAAACATATCAATTAGTCAGGGAAATTGACCCATACCATCCTTCGTCAATAGTATTTATGACACCAGAACGAGCAGTTGAATTTGAAAACGCCATGGACATCGCCATGACAGATCCGTACCCGGTTCCCGGAAATATGGAAATGGTAGTTGAGGACGTCCAGCATTTGAATCGCCAGTTTGGAACAAGCAAATCAAACTGGCTTGTCCCGCAGGCATTCGGTGGTGGGGAGTTCTGGACAAGAGAGCCCACAAAACAGGAACTCCGTCTAATGACCTATATGGGCATTGTCAGTGGTGCCAAAGGAATTCAGTATTTTATAAGAAGGGGGCCTAACCTGTTCCCTAAATCTCCTGATACCTGGTCGGAATGTGGAATGATGGCTATGGAAATCGCGGAGATGTCTCCATACCTGTTATCAGAAGAATCAGCCCCCGATGTAACTGTTAATGATGACAAAATCCTGGTTAATGGATGGAAATACAAAGGTTCAATTCTGATTATCGCCACTAACAAAGTCAATCAACCCAGATCAATTAACATCTCCCTTGTAGACTCAGATCTGAAAGGTGAGGCAACAGCTATATTCGAAAACCGTTCTGTTAATATCAAAAACGGCAATATACAGGATATGATTGGAGCTTATGGTACAAGAGTATACAGAATCAAGGAAATTGAATCAGAAAACATGGTTGAAATGAGTGAAAGTAACCTGATTTTAAATCCGAGTTTTGAAGAAAATGCCAGCGTCGGTATCCCGAATGAGTGCTATGCGGGTCATTCGACATCTCACGGAGATCCTGGAGCCACCTATTTTCTGGATAACAGAACGGCAGTTCATGGTACCCACTCATTACGTCTCATCACGCCAGTTGATAGTGGAGGTATCCGCCTTAATTTCTACCATATCCCACTGGTTCAGGATAATTCATATACTATATCAGTTTGGGCAAAAGCAAAAACGCAGGAGGATTTACCCTCTTTCAGGCTTGAGATTGGACGTATGAATGTGTCAGAAACATTTCGAATTACTTCAAATTGGGATAAATATACCTTGACATTTACGGTTGATGAGAATATTCGAAAACCCGGTGTGTCACTCGATTTGATTACCCAGGGTACTGCCTGGTTCGATCTCCTGCAGGTGGATCCCGATCCCAGCATTAGTTACTCAATTAATCCGGATATGTATGCTGAAATTACGATGACAAGTGTTGATAACTCCCTGGCAATCAGATATACAACAAATGGTACTCCTCCTACTATACGGTCCAAACTATATTCCAATGTTTTAAAGGTCAACAAGCCAATGACCATAAAAGCCGGGATCTTCAATAATGACCAACTTGTGGCAGTATCGAACCGGTTTATCCCGGTAAATATAGCTTATGGGAAACGAGTAACCTTCAAAGAATCTTATAGCTCAAATTACAGTTCCAAGGGAGATATAAGTCTTACAGATGGGATCTTAGGATCCAGTAATTTTAAGGATAGTCAATGGCTGGGATTTGAAGGAAGCGATGCTACCATGACAATCGATCTTATGAAAATATCTAAGTTTACTAAAGCGTGGGCAAATTTCCTGTGTGATGTCAGGAGCGGGATTCACTTACCAGTGGAATTGGTTGTTGAAACAAGTATCGATGGGAAAGCCTTTACCATGGCAGGACGATTTGAAAATAAGGAAATATCTGAAGAAGGTCCTGCTTATATAGAAACAATGACAGTAGACACCGGTAAAATCAAAGCCAGGTATATTCGAATAACTGCCAAATCTATTATAAAGATTCCTGAGGGTTATCTGTTTAAAGATACAAATGCCTGGACGTTTATTGACGAAATTATGGTGGAATAAGTAAAATGGTCCCGGGTTCAAGGTTCCGGGTTCCGGGTTGGACTGGGTTGTAAAATTGTGAATCAAAAATCCGCAATCCAAAATCCAAAACCACTTACTCATACCTCAATGCTTCCGTCGGATTTTTGATGGCAGCTCTGATAGATTGGAATATTACTGTCAATAGTGCAATTAGCATCACAATAATAGCCCCAATCACAAACACCCACCATGACAGGCTTGTTTTATACGAAAAATTCTGAATCCACTGATTCAGTAAATAGTATGTTACCGGCGCTGCAACGATAAAAGATATAGCTACCCATCTTAACACATCAGATGTCAGCATATAAATGATCTGACCAACAGATGAACCCATTACTTTCCGAATGCCAATTTCTTTGGTTCTTTGAACAGCCATATAGGAAGACAAGCCAAATATCCCCATACATGCGATGATAATGGATATAATTGTCAGATAAGTAATGGCTTTTGACGTTCTGATCTCAGTTTTGTATAATTTGTCAAATTCCTGATCAAGAAAGTAATATTCGAATGGTGAATTCGGGAATACTTTTAAATACACTTCTTTTACGGAGGCTAAAGTCGTACTGTAATCCTCCGATTCGATCTTAAGGGATATCTGACGTCCATATTCACTGAGAATGATAGCACAGGGGCCTATCTCATGGTGTAATGAACGAAAATGAAAGTTTTTGCAAATCCCTATTATTTCCCCAGGTCTGTCTTCACCAAATATGCTGAAGAATTTTCCATCCAGTGAATCCCATCCCAATTTCTCAAATCCAATCTCATTTACAATGTAGGCATCTGTTTTCCCTTTTACGTAATTTTTTACTTTTTCTGCACCCATTACCAACTCCAGATCCAACATTGACACCAATTCTTTATCCCCGGTAATGATGAACATCGATAGGTATTCATCTTTTTCTTTTCCTTCCCAGGTCACCCCATGTCTCCGGCTCATCTGTGCCGGATTAAAATAATTGTTAGAGGCAATCTGTACCTCTGACAGGTTGCTGAGTTCATGTTTTATTGCATCTGATTTTGAGAAAAACACATCAATATCTTCCCTGTTCTTAATCTCGTTGGTAAATAACCTCACATTCAGAACCTGATCTTTATTGTATCCCAGGTTTTTATTCCTCATATAATTCAACTGTTTAGCAAAAATGAGTGATCCGATGATAAACACAATAGAGATAGTGAACTGAATGATCACCAGAACATTTCGAAAAAGTGTTTTCTTTCGCCCGGTAAATGAGCCTTTAACCACATCCACAGTGGAATATCCAGAAAGAATAAATGCCGGATAAAATCCTGATACAATGCTGATAATACATATCAAACCAGCCAGGATACTAATTAATCCTGGATTCCCAATGTCTACGATGATTTGTCTTCCTGTCAGATAATTTAAAGCCGGCATAGCCAGGTTTGTAAGTAACAAAGCGAAACCAAATGCAATGATTGTTGAAATGAATGTCTCAAAAATGAAATGATAGATCAATCCGGTTTTTCCTGCACCCATGATCTTTTTCAGCCCAACTTCTTTACTTCTAATCGGGGCTATTGCTACAGAAAGATTTATATTATTAATAATAGCCAGTATCAGAACGATCAGTGCCAACGATGCATATAAGTATACATACTTCTTCAGAAATACGGGTTGTTGATTCCCACGAACGTATTCAAAGTGAATGTCAGTAAGCGGTTGTAATCGAAGACCTGAAAACTCTTTTTCATCCTCGCCGAGATCTATCCTGAATTCCCGGACCTTAGATTCAAACTGCTCCGGATCCACATGACTTTTTAACTGCAGGAAGGTCTCAAAATTATTACATCCCCAACAAGCCATATAATCGTAATTGGAAAAATTCTCATTTATTTTTTCGAAGCGAATAACAAAATCAAATTGGTGGTATGTATTATAGGGAAGATCTGCCACAATTCCTGTTACTGTATATGGTGCATCATTCAATAATATAATCTGGTCGATTGGGTCTTCCTCACCAAAATACTTACTGGCACATTTTTCAGTGAGTACAATAGAGTTCATATCTTTCAGCACTTCGCTTTTCAATCCTTTTATTAATGGATAGGAGAAAACCTGAAAAAAAGCTGAATCGGCTTGCAAAATACCGGTTTCGTTCATTGTCTTATCTCTGAACTGGACCACTGCTTCCCGTGGTTCGAATCGAACATATCGCTCAATTTCAGGATAATTAGCATAGAGCTCAGGGGCAAGTCCCGCAGGTGTTCCTACCCAGGCCTCCTTATCAGCAGATCCGCCCTGAATTAGCCGGTATATTTGGTCTTTGCTTTCATGAAACATATCAAAGCTCATTTCATCCATCAGCCAAAAAGTAAGCATCAGGGAAACCGTTATGCCAAAAGCAAGGCCAAGTATGTTCAGGGAGTTATATACTTTATACCTTAAAAAATGACGGAATGTGATCCTGAGATTGTGTAGTAGCATTTCTTCCAAGTTTAGATCTATGAAAAATACTTCACACCCACTCTTCTGATAAGTTATTTATAATATATAAGACTGCATTTTTATAAAAAGGTTACATAAATGTAGATAATTCGGGGGTTTGAATATTGATTTATTACATTATTGGATTCTTCGTTTATTGGTTCATTAGTTGAATGGTTTTATGGCTTGATGTCTCTTTTGTTTTGTAGTTGGTCTCAATTTTATTAATCGTTGAAATTCTGTTAAATTCAATGGTTATTATCAAATCATGAACGAATGAAACTGCATCTCTATTTTATAATCTTATCCTTTGCTATTTCAGCATGTAATACAGAGGATCCGGTTGGGTGTTTTCCAGCAGATAAATTACCTGATCATATTACACCGCTCACTTCCTTCGGTCAGCGATCAGAATGGTCACTTGATGGTGAGAAGGTTTATTTTGTGGATAGCGCAAAAGGAGATGCATGGGTTGTGGATATAAAAACAAAAGACCCAGTAAAAATTACAAAACCATCATTCCGTCCTGAAGGTCATGGATATTACCGGGTGATTTGCCTGGCCAACGGGGACCTGTTACTTACCTGTGGCCCGGGACGTCGCGAAACTTATATCCAGATCATGGACAAAAGCATGTCAAAACCCCCTGTAACGCTGAATGAATCTATCAATGAAGGTCCGGCCGTATCCAGAAAAACCATGAAAATTGCCTGGTCACCTAATCATATTGACATCTGGACAGGGGAAATTGTCTATAATAATGGAATCCCAAGAATTGCTGATAAAAAGATGGTAATACGAAACACTAAAGTAATTGTTGACAGCATTAAATATGAGGATATTCTTGAACCGCAGAACTGGCGCCCTCCCAATGAGGAAGAACTGATATGGTCACAATATGGCCAAACCAGTCAGGGTGTATTTACTGCAGAGACATTTGGATATATAATAAAGACAGGTGAGATTATAAATCACTCAAAAACGCCAGACCTATACGATGAACCGGAAGGGATCTTCCCGGAGGGGGAATATACATTGGTAGAGAGTGACAGACATGATCCAAAGGGTACATCACAAATCGATATCTACAAGCTGAAATTGGATGGAACAGGAAAAGAGTATAACCGATTAACTTTTCTTAGCGAGGAGGAAGGATTCAGATCATCCAACCCGGTCATCCGTGATGATGGGAAATACATGGCTTTCCAGGCATCAATTTCTGGTACAGCAGCCGGGGTTGGATGTGGAATTTATCTATTTGACTTCGATAAGTTTGGCAATAAATAGAAGCATGTATTATTGGGTTCAGAGGGCATAGAGAAGATACGGAAGGCACAAAAAATATTCTTCGTGTTCTTCGTGCCTCCTTTGTGTCTTTCGTGTCTCAAATATTCAGGATTCTTATTCCGTAAAATAGTATCTTGCTTCTTATACCTCATAAACATTCAGGTAATGAAATATCTGCCTAATTTTTTAATCTTAATTCTATTGTTTTCATGTCAACAAACAAAACAAGATAAACTTGTTGAGGAATTTCAGAATCCCCCTAATTACACCAAACCATGGGTGTACTGGTACTGGATAGATGAAAATATTTCCAGAGAGGGTATTACTAAAGACCTGGAAGCAATGTCTCGTGTAGGGATTGGTGAAGCATTGATCGGACACATCTCTCCGGGGGGAAAGAAAGGAAATGTGGATATGCTCGGTGAGGAGTGGTGGATGATGGTAGTCCATGCTGTCAAAGAAGGACAGCGACTGGGAGTGGATATTGGATTCTTCAATGGCCCCGGATGGGCACAATCGGGAGGGCCATGGATCGGAGCGGATCAATCGATGCGATATGTAGTCAGTCGTAAAAAACTGGCAAAAGGTCCAGGCGTTTTTAAAGACAGCATTCCCGTTGGAATTACACATTTTGAAGATATCAGTATTCAGGCTTTTCCAAAACCAAAGGGAGAAACTGATAGCCTGTCTTGGAAAATTAGACAATTGAAGACTACACCTCCAATTTCCACACTGCTAAACCTGATGGATGGAGATCTTGCATCTGAGTTTATTTTTGCAGAAGGATCAGACAGAAATGATCCTTTGACTGTTGATATCTATTTCTCAATCCCGATTAATCCACAAAGCATCACCTTTCACCCTATTGAAGACCCTTTCTTTGTATTGGTAGAATTGCAGGTTCCTGATGAAAAGGGCGGATTTCGTACAATCCGGAAATTTGACTTTGATCGCCGTCGGACAACTCCCTCAGAAGGTCCCATGATCTATGCTCCTTTGATCATCTCCTTTCCACAAACCAGATCCGATCGGTTCAGGTTGGTCTTTTCCAACCTTGGTGGACACTGGAAGGCTGGTTTCAAGGAAATTGAACTATCTGAGGCGGCCAGGGTAGATCATGTTATCGAAAAAATGATGGGGAAAATGTATCCGGATCCTTTACCTCCATGGGATGCATATTTATGGTCAAAACCAGTTGAGACTTCTTCTGATTATGTAGTTGAATCCAAATCAATCATTGATCTTTCGGGCAACATAAACCAGCAGGGATTAATAGAATGGAATATACCGGAGGGAGAATGGATCATTCTGCGAACAGGGATGGCACCGACAGGAGTCACCAACGTACCGGTACCTCCACAGGCCACCGGATATGATTGCGATAAAATGGATAAAGATGTTATTCAGAAACATTTTCGTGCCTACCTTGGAGATTTTCTAGCAAAGGTACCAGAGGAAGAAAGGAAATCCCTTAAACATATAGTAATCGACAGTTATGAGGCAGGTTCCCAGAATTGGTCCCCTGTGTTAAAAAAGCACTTCATAGAGCGTTATGAGTATGATCCCATCCCCTGGTTACCAGTTCTCAGTGGTCGAGTTGTAGAAAATACCGAGTTATCAGACCGGTTTCTCTGGGATGTCAGGCGCTTGACTGCTGACCTGATAGCAGAGAACTATGTGGGCGGTTTGCGTGAAATTGCAAATGAAAACGGGTTGAAACTCTGGGTTGAAAACTACGGTCACTGGGGATTTCCGGGTGAATTTCTTCTTTATGGCGGTCAGGCTGATGAAGTAGCCGGTGAATTCTGGGTGGAAAATCCCTATTGGGATCTTGGAAGTATTGAATGCCGGGCTGCTTCTTCTGCCGCACATATATATGGAAAAACAGTGGCAAGTGCCGAAGCGTATACAGCAGGATTCAATTTCCGGCAAACACCAGCTTCCATGAAAGCCCGAGGCGACTGGGTATTTACGGAAGGCATTAATCACACTGTATTACATGTGTACATCCATCAACCATCTGAAGAGATTGTCCCAGGTGTAACTGCATGGTTTGGAATGAGTTTTCAAAGGAACAATACATGGTTTAATCAAAGTAAAACCTGGATCGACTATATGCGTCGATGTCATTATTTATTACAGCAAGGTAAGCACGTCGCAGATGTCTGTTATTTCATAGGCGAGGATTCGCCCAAGATGACCGGAGTTCGTGAACCAGAACTGCCGGATGGTTATAATTTCGATTACATCAATGCAGAGGTGATCATTAAGAGACTTAAGGTAGAAAACGGATTACTGAAACTACCAGATGGGATGAGTTACAGGTTGATGGTTCTACCTCCACTTAAAACCATGCGACCAGCAGTTCTCAGGAAGATCCGTCAATTGGTAAGTGAAGGAGCTACGATCCTGGGACCTCCACCACAGCACTCTCCAAGTATGGCTGGTTACCCGGATAGTGACCGGGATGTGACTGCGCTGGCTAAAGAAATATGGGCGAATTGTGATGGTGAATCAGTAACAGAAATCCAGTACAATCAAGGAAAAGTTTTCAATGGGATATCCCTGGAAGATGCTTTCGACCGAATGAAGGTTACACCAGATCTCATATGTGCTGATACAGGTATTGTATGGACACATCGAAGAAGTGAAGAGGTGGATATATATTTCCTGTCGAACCAGCATAATCAGAAAGTTGAAGTGGATATTTCATTCAGAATGGAGGGGAAATCGCCTGAGTTCTGGTTTCCTGATAATGGAAATATGGAAAAAGCTCCCTGTCTCATTTCATCGGACAACCGAACTATAATTCCGATTATATTTAATCCACATGGTTCCGTATTCGTGGTTTTTAGAAAAATCAAGAATCCTGAAATTCGGGAAACAATTTCATATGACAATACTTCAGAAATTGTAGTCGATGGACCGTGGGAGATTCATTTCACACCAGGCTGGGATACCCCGGAACAAATAGAACTAAATAATTTGATGTCCTGGACGGAGCTTCCGGATGAAGGGATCAGGCATTTTTCAGGAACAGCGGTTTATCATAAGACTTTCACCTTATCGAAGCCCTTCCTGGAAAATGATGTCATGGTATCACTTGATTTAGGAAAAGTTGCTTCGTTTGCCGAAGTTGTATTGAATGGGATGGATCTAGGCGTTGCATGGAAGCCACCCTACGTAATAGATATAACCGGAGCCGCTAAGCAGGGAGAGAATCAACTGGAAATTAGAATCACCAATACCTGGTGGAACCGGTTGATTGGTGATGAGAAGTATCCGGATGGATTTCCGGGATCAGAGGTAAAGAAGCCGAGGACATCGGTAACTCATAAAGCCTGGTCGAAAGAGGATGAATTGTTGCCGGCAGGATTGATGGGACCGGTGAAAATCAGATTGTCTTATTAAAATGATTAAAGATCATCTTTACTTAAATGATACTGAATAAAACTTTCCTGTATTGTCTGTTTATTGGTTTCAGTCTATTGGCCATAAAAGGTTGCTCACGAACATCAAAAGTTGATTATCCAAACCCAGTAACAAATCCAGGTTCTCCACTAATGCTGGCAGGCAAATGGTTACCGGAGGACCCAAAAGATATTGATTTTTATAATCTTACATGGGTACCCAGCGCGTATGCTGTTGTTAGTGATGTACGCGATAAAGGTGGTTTGAAGGTAAATCAGCATAATTATCTTGTATATTTTAATGATAAATTCTGGGCAATGTGGAGTGATGGTCCAGGGGTGCCCAAAGTCGAGGCTGAATTCCACCGAGACCATGTCCCAGGACATGATCGTGCAGATCAACGTGTATCCTTCGCCTTCAGTAGAGATGGATTGCATTGGAGTAAAGTATATGACCTTAGTGGCCCCCCTGATGAGGGATTTGGATGGATTTCTCGCGGTTTCTGGGTTCGAGAAGGGAAACTTCTCGCTCTGGCCAGCCGTTACAACGCTCCTGATTACAGAGGGAAGGGTCTACAACTTCATGCATTTGAATTGAATGAAGGGGACTCAATTGAATGGGTACATCTAGGTGTTCTCTTTGACAACGCACTTAATAATTTCCCGCCCAAAATGTTGCCATCGGGAGAATGGATGATGTCACGCCGGGATAGCCTGGGCAATATACACTTTTTGATAGGTGGTACTATAGCGTTCAACCAGTGGGAGTCTTTCCCGATGATCAATTATTCTGATTCCAAACTGGCATCAGAAGAACCCTATTGGTGGGTTTTAGCTGATAATAATCTATTGAGCTTATTTCGAGATAACCGTCGTAGTGGCTTCATTTACCGGGCCTTTTCTTCAGATAATGGCCGAACATGGAGTAACCCGGTACAAACCAATTTTCCTGATGCTACCTCTAAGTTCAGTGGATTACGATTAAGTGATGGTCGTTACGTATTAGTATCTAATCCTGATCCTGATAAGCGAGATCCACTCGCCATTTCAATTAGTGATGACGGGATGGTTTTCACCAGGATGGGGTACCTGGTCGGAGGACGGCATGTTGACTATCCTCATGTCATTGAACATGAAGAATTCATACTGGTTGCCTTTGCAAGTGCTAAGCAAACTGTTGAAGTGCTTAAAATCAAAATCGGCGATCTGGATGATTTATAACGGATTTCATCTCAAGGTTATTACCATGAGATGTATAATAGCGTTAATTCCAATTAAATCTTTAGATTTGAAGCGCTAAAAATCATACTATGAAATATATAAAATCAACGGCACTACTACTCATTCTGGCAACATATATTGGCTGTCAAAATAAGCAGAAACCTGACATAATTGATGAAAACCAATCCCTCATCGATCCGACTCTCAGTGAAATCCAGAATGAATTTCTCAACAAACAGGCAAAAGCACTCCTTGATAAAGTGAATGAGGTATTTTCTGATTACCCACCTGCTTTGCCGGAACCTGAACAAAGATCAGGCGCTTTTCTGCTCCTGGATGGTGTCCTGCATGATGTATATGCACCTCAACGACCTCCTGTGCAATCATTCTTCAAATCCCGTATGAAGAATGCAATCAATGAAATTGAAAAAACAACAGTCACAGAAGGAGCGCGTATCTGGAAGTTGTATAACCATGGATTTGTAGTTCGGACCAGGACTGTAACAATTGGATTTGATCTTGTAAGGGGAAAATCTGTACGGGTTAAAGGATTTTCGATTGAAGATGAAGACATGAAAAGACTTATCCAGCAATGTGATGTGCTTTTCATAAGTCACCGTCATGGTGATCATACTGAAGAATGGGTTGTACAAAATTTCCTGGATCAGGGAAAACCAGTCGTGGCTCCTCCGGAAGTATGGAGAGATAATCTTTTTTATGATAACATAACGCATCTGGAAAGGGTACCGCATTCAATACAGACACTTTCCATACAGGAAGGAAATCAGAAACTGAAAGTAGTAGTTTACCCAGGACATCAGGGTGCTGATATTGAAAACAACGTAACGCTGGTTATTACCCCTGAAGGATTATCATTTTCACAAATGGGTGATCAATCAAATGATGAAGATTTTATATGGATCGATGAAGTTGGTAATAATCACAAGGTTGATGTCCTGATGCCCAATTGCTGGACTACTGATATCGTCAGGGTGGCAAAAGGATTTGATCCAGCCATCATTATTACCGGTCATGAAAATGAAATGGGACATACAATTGATCACAGGGAGCCATACTGGTTGACATACCAGCGGAGAACGGGATCAGAAAGGTTTGGAGGGAGTAAAGATGTTGGTTATGATCATCCCCTGATTCTTATGGCGTGGGGGGAATCATATCATTTTATAAATACGAATTAGTATTACAAACGGTCAACACTAATCAGGGATATATAGATTGACGATACTAGATTGACGAGTATCAATGTGTGATTTTTATTAGATTAAGCCACCCCAAATCGCATATCGCATATCGTCATTCGTGTATCGCATATCCTTTGGGTTTTTGATTCCAAGAATAAATTAATAAGTTTATTGTAATTAGATTTTTATTCACCTTTCATTATTTTTTAAATGGACACTATTGGTATAGGACTAATCGGATGCGGACTCTGGGGCTCAATTCATGCTCAAACGTACTCTGCATCTCCAATTACAAAACTTATCTCAACATGCGATCTTGAAAGTGAGCGGGTTGAACAATTTGCACAAAAATATGGCGCTGAAAAATCCACTACAGACTATCAGGAAATCCTGTCAGATCCTGAAATAACAGCTATTTCTATCACCACTCCAGATCATACCCATACTCCCATAGTTTTAGATGCACTCAAAGCCGGGAAACATGTGCTGGTTGAAAAACCACTGGCAATGACAGTAGAGGAATGCAAGAAGATACTTTCAGTGCGGGATTCTGCAGGCACCATACTGATGGTTGATTTTCACAATCGCTGGAACATACCTTTTATGCAGGTAAAGAATATGGTGGAGTTTGGAGAACTGGGTGATTTGCAGATGATAAGTGTCAGGCTTAACGATACTATTTACGTACCTACAAAGATGCTGGGTTGGGCTGCACAATCATCTCCGGCACATTTTCTTGGTAGCCATGTTGTGGACTTAATACGGTGGTTATCCGGTTCGGAGATTAATAAAGTATACTCCGTCTCCAGATCAACAGTTCTCAACAAAAAAGGTATTGATACCCCAGATTATTTTCAAACGATCCTTGAACTTTCAAGCGGGGCTACAGCTTATGTGGAGAATTGCTGGATTGTTGCAGAAAATGCTCCCAATGTCTTTGAATTTAAAGGAGAATTTATCGGATCGAAAGGAAGTACCTATGTCAACGTGAGTCATCATCGAATGGTAGAAAAATATACGGAAGATGGAGCTGGCTATCCTGATGTTCTCGGTGTGGTCGACCGATATGGAAAGGCAGCAGGATTCTGTACGGCGCCCATTGATCATTTTATAGAATGTATGGTACAAAGTACTGAACCTTTAGTCACGGGAGAGGATGGTCTGGCTGCAACCCAGGTAGTCCAGGCCATGGAACAATCAGCTAAAACAGGTCTGCCTGTGGACCTCGATCCACTTTTGTTTGACTAACCACTCAAATGACAAACACATTCGGATTCATCGATTGGGCTTTTATCATTGGATTCCTCGTGATCAGTTTATCCATTGGCCTGATCGCCAGGAAACGGATTGTCTCAATTGATGATTTTCTGCTGGTTGGAAGGAAACTGCGATCATTTCGAGGGATAGCAACTCTGGCCAGTACAGAAATGGGACTTGTAACCATTATTTACTTTTCAGAAGAGGCTTACTCAAATGGTTTTGTTGCCATTGTTGCAGGTATTATTGCTGCATTGACTATGTGGATTATTGGACAGACGGGATTTGTCATCAAACACTTAAGAGCCCTGGGTATCACAACAGTTCCCGAATACTTTGAGCTCCGTTACAAGCCAGGCGTAAGATTGATCGCCGGTTTACTGATTTTTCTGACCGGTGTGTTGAATATGGGAATATTTCTTCAGGTAGAAGGTAAGTTTCTTTCAATAGCTATGGGATTTCCAGCCGAAACACTCCCTGTCATCATGGGTATCATTTTAGTAATTGTTGTATCATACACCATGCTTGGCGGTATGCATTCTGTTGTTATTACAGATGTATTCCAGTTTCTGATATTACTTATTGGAATAGTGGTTATAACTTATTTTTCATTTGCCCATGCAGGGGGATTAAATGGAATGGTGGCAACTGTAAAAACTCACTTTGGCGATGCCGGATTCAATCTCCGAGATGCACCCAGGTACGGTTTGCTGTTCATCATCTGGACTGCGCTTTATTATACCAGTGGCTGGTCCTCCTGGCAACCTGTAGTTCAACGGGTATTCAGTATGCAGGATGCCAGGACATCCATGAAACTTTACCGGATTACCAGCATTTTTATGTTCTTCCGGGCTTGTCTACCCATGCTGTGGGGGATTGCTGCCCTTGCCGTCATTGGTATGATTCCTGAAACTCAAACAGCACTGCCTCAAATGCTTGTCCGTATTATACCGGCAGGTATGATTGGATTTATTATGATCGGTTTTCTGGCAGCCTCCATGTCAACCTACGATAGTTATTTATTGTCCTTCAGTGCCATTTTAGCCCAGGATATTATCAAGCCATTATATAAGAGACCAATCGATGACAAAAATCGTATGTTACTTGTGCGCCTTGGAATCATTGTAATCGGATTCTTTATCTATTTCTGGGGTATTTATTATGAGTTCACGGAAACTGTTTTCCGTTACATTGCACTAACAGGTTCCCTGGCCTTTGCGGGTACGCTGACAGGTATAGTCGGCGGGATCTACTGGAAAAAAGCCAGCACGGCAGGAGCTTATCTCGCATTTATTGCCAGTGCCATCCCACCCATTACGTCACTGCTTGTCCCGGAAATCAATCCAACCAATGCCGGATTGTTAAGTTTCGTTCTTGCGCCGTTGAGTTTGTTTATTGGATCTATTTTAATACCTGATGAAGAGCCTGTATCTAATGACACATCATGCTGAGGGCGTACTGATTTATATCCCTAATTAATATATTTTGTTTTTTTGCATATTTTATTTAACTTAGCTAGACTTAGTCATATAGTGATGCATATTGTTAATATACATGAAGCAAAGACACAACTATCAAAGTTGATAGAATATGTTATCGCAGGTAAAGAAGTAATCATTGCCAAATCCGGGAAACCAGTTGCCAGGTTGGAACCAATACATGGAGGTCTAAAAAAAAGGATTGGAGGACAATGGAAGGGTAAAATAAAAATAGCAGATGATTTCGATGAATTACCAGAAGATATTTTAGCTGCCTTTTTAGGAAAATCAGATGAACCTGCTCCTTGATACACATATTTTACTGTGGTGGTTGGAATCCTCAAATAAGCTTACTGAAAATATTGTCAGCACGATTGAAAATACGCGCAACAACGTTTTTATTAGTTCGGCTGCCATATGGGAAATCGTAATCAAAAAACAAATTGGGAAACTCCAGGCACCTGATAACCTATTGGAGATTCTTGATGAAAATAACTTTACTACTCTTTCGATTACTGCGGATCATGTAATGGCCCTTGAAGATCTTCCCGAAATACACAATGATCCTTTTGACAGGATCCAGATTGTGCAAGCTATACATGATCAAATGATTTTAGTTTCTGTTGATCAGAAAATCTGGAAGTATAAAGTGAATATTTTAGACCCATAATGTATTACACTTCTTAATACATGGAAAACGCAACCATTACTCCCTTATTCTTGAGCACGCAATCTTCTTTCATTATAGCGTAATATGAAAAAAACCTTTCGAACGATTTCCTGGCATTGTCTCCTATTGATACTCGTGTTCTGTTGCGGTCCTAAGGATATAAAAAAAGAGCATATTACAAGAACTGACAAACCTAATATCGTTCTGATTTTATCTGATGACCAGGCATGGACTGATTACGGATTTATGGGACATCAGGTAGTAAAAACCCCGAATTTAGATCGTCTGGCCAAGGAGAGTATTCTTTTTCCACATGGATATGTTACTACAGCTGTTTGTCGCCCATCCTTAATGACACTTTCTACCGGGCTATTCCCCCACCAGCATAAGATTACCGGGAATGATCCAGCGGGCGGGTTTGAGAATCCGGAATATCCCCGCGAGGATCTTTTAACAAACATAGATAAGATCCCTGCTTTACCCCGGATACTTGCGCAACATGGCTATCTCTCCTAACAATCCGGTAAATGGTGGGAAGGGGATTACAAAAGAGGGGGTTTTTCACATGGCATGACCCGGGGAAGAAGGCATGGCGATGAAGGGTTGAAAATTGGACGAGAAGGGTTGGAACCAATTTATCAATTCATCGATTCTGCTATGTCAGAGAGTAAACCATTCTTTCTCTGGTATGCACCTTTCATGCCTCATACCCCGCACAATCCTCCTGATCGATTGCTGGAGCAGTATTCCGGCAAAGATCTGACACCTTCAGTTACCAGGTATTATGCAATGGTAGCATGGTTTGATGAAACGTGTGGACAGTTGATCAATTTTCTGGAGGTAAAAGACCTGCGTGAAAACACACTCATTTATTTTATCTGTGACAATGGTTGGATCCAACAACCTGATGGAAGTGGTTTCGATTTCGGTTCCAAGCAAAGCCCCATGGATGGAGGGATTCGCACACCTATCATGTTTTCATGGCCAGGAAAATTGAAGCCGGATACAAGAGAAGAATTCATTTCAAGTATTGATCTCTTTCCAACAATTCTAAATATTGCAGGCATACAACAACCTTCCAACCTGCCCGGGTTGAATCTCTGGGACGAATTAATCACAGGAAAAGCAATTGAACGTGATATGATTTTTGGGGAAGGATATGGCCATAATATGATAGAAAAAGACAATCCTGAAACCTCGCTGGCTTACCTCTGGTGTATTGAAGATAACTGGAAACTAATCCTCTGTTATGATGGGCATATTGAGGGATGGGGATTACATACCCATGAAGAAATGAGAAAACAACCAGTCCGTCTTTATAATATCATACAGGATCCGTATGAAGAATTCAACCTTGTAGAAGAATATCCAACTATTGTAAAACGTATGCGCTTGAAAATTGAAGAATGGTATCCGATTAAAAAAAGAAAAGTGATTACAATAAAATAGCTAGTATTTTTAAGCGATTTATAATTGATTATTTGTGTATTTTTCTCAAATATTTAACATATAACCTTATATCAGATATTTTCATCCATAAAATGGAGTTGAAAATATGACATATATCACCTCCTTATTAAATATTATTAGTTTACTTCACACTATTATTTTCCTAAATTGATATCCAAAACTATCGGTTTAGGTTTATCAACAGATCATATCATCTATGCAGATGATATGCGTTTATAAAACCTTAACTCATGAATTATGGCGCGTAGTTTGCACCTTGGCTTTGATATTGGATCCATTTCCATCAACACGGTATTGATGGATGATCAAAGAAATATTGTCGAAAATCGATACGATTTCTGTCATGGAAAACCTTTTTCACTTCTTAAGGACCTGTTGACAGATATTCATGAAAAATATTCAGAGAATTCCATACAAAAAATTGCAATTACCGGTACTGGTGGCAAGCTGGCTGAAGAATTAATTGGAGGTCATTTTGTAAATGAGATAATTGCCCAGTCAGCCTCAGTTTCAAAGCTGTATCCACAGGTTAAGACAGTTATTGAGATGGGCGGGGAAGATTCCAAGCTTATTTTCATGCATGAAGACGAAGAGCATGATACGAGCCGACTATCGGATTTTACACTTAATAACATTTGCGCAGCAGGAACCGGATCCTTCCTGGACCAGCAGGCAAAACGTATTGGTATATCAATTGAAAAGGAATTTGGAGAACTGGCACTGAAATCAAAAAAGCCTCCACGAATTGCCGGCCGTTGCAGTGTGTTTGCTAAAAGTGATATGATCCACCTGCAGCAAATCGCAACCCCCGTTCATGATATAGTTGCCGGGTTATGTTATGCCGTCGCAAGAAATTTTATCAGCAGCATGGGCAAGGGTAAGAAATTTGAAACCCCTGTCATATTCCAGGGAGGTGTGGCTGCAAATTCAGGTGTGGTACGGGCATTTCGTGAACTGCTGAGAGCAAAAGAAGGTGACCTGATCATACCTGAATACCATGCTTCTATGGGCGCTATAGGAGCACTATATCATATACTGGATCAAAAAGATTTGAGTCCAAATCCTTTTCCGGGAATTGAAAATCTTAACGACTACCTTTCAGGAGACCATGCACGCAGTGATTTTAATGAAGCCTTGACTAAATCAGCTGCGCAATATGATAAAGATGTCTATCCTGTACCGGAAGATGTAGACAAGGTGGATGTTTACCTGGGACTTGATATTGGTTCTCTCAGTACCAATGTAGTACTAATTGATAAAGACAATAATGTAATTGCCAGAAGATATTTACCTACAGCCAGTAAACCACTGGAAGCTATCCGGCGTGGGATGTCTGAAATATATGAAGAAATTGGAGATCGGGTAAATGTAATCGGAGCAGGTACTACAGGTTCAGGCCGGTACCTTACCGGGGATTTTGTTGGCGCAGACGTTATACGGAATGAGATCACCGCACAGGCAACAGCTGCTATCGCTTATGATTCCACCGTAGATACTATTTTTGAAATTGGGGGACAGGATTCAAAATACATTAGTATAGATCAGGGCGTGGTAGTGGATTTTGAAATGAATAAGGTTTGTGCAGCAGGTACAGGATCATTCCTTGAAGAACAATCTGAAAAACTGGATATCAACATTATTAAAGAGTTTGGAAAACTGGCGCTCGAATCAGAACGACCTGCCAAACTGGGTAACCGGTGTACAGTATTCATGGAATCCGATCTGAATTCACAACAGCAGAAAGGAGTTAAAAAAGATAACCTCATAGGGGGATTAGCCTATTCCATTGTTGAAAACTATATCCAGAAAGTAGTACGTAAGAAAAGAATAGGTGACCATATATTCTTCCAGGGAGGTGTAACAAATAACGAAGCAGTTGTTGCTGCCTTTGAAAAAGTAACGGGAAAGAAAATCACGGTTCCTCCACATTTTGACGTGACAGGTGCTATTGGTGCAGCAATCCTGGCGAGGGAATCCATGGTTGAAGGCCAGGTAACCCGTTTCAAAGGATTTGATATAAGTAAAATTCCGTACACAGTAGATAAGTTCACATGCAAAGAATGTTCAAACCAATGTGAAATAAGGAGAGTCCAGATTGAAGGGGAAGAGAAACCATTGTATTACGGTGGAAGGTGTGAGAGATGGGAAATTGAAGATCGGAAAGGCAAAGGACAGGATATCCCGAACTTATTCGAAGAAAGGAACGAAATGTTGTTGAATGGATTTGAGGAAGAGCCAAAGGATGATAGAATTACCATTGGAATCCCGAGGGCCCTGATGTTGTTCTATCAACAATTCCCTTTCTGGAGGACGTTCTTTAGCGAACTTGGTTTCAGAGTGATCATTTCCCGTGAATCAAATAATCAACTCATAAAACAATCACTGGAAATGATTGTGGCAGAAACATGCTTCCCTGTAGAACTTATGCATGGTCACATAATTGACCTTTTCAAAAAAGGAGCTGATTTTGTTTTCACTCCATTCATAATCAATGCAAAAGGCGAAAAAGATAATCCTACTAATAACTGCAATTGTCCCTGGGTACAAACTTTCCCATTTATGGTAAAGGCAGCTATGAACGATGAGTCATTGGTAGAGAAAATGCTCATTCCCACTTTGAATTTCAGGTATTTTGGAAAAGTATTGAATAAGGAATTATCCGATTTTGTACATGGAAAATTCGGTATTTCAAAACGAAAGGTAATTAATGCCATTAAGAAAGCGGATGAGGCTCAGATCTCGTTTGAAGGCAAAGTACTTGCCAGGGGACAGGAAGTTATGAACAACTTGCCAGACGATAAAGAAACCATGGTCATCATTGGGCGCCCGTATAATACCGGAGACCCTGCCCTGAACCTGAGTATGGTCGAGAAATTAATCAACCAGGATGTATTACCTATCCCGCTGGATTATCTGCCACTGGGAAGTGAACATATTCTGAATGATTATCCACAGATGTACTGGCCAAATGGGCAGAAAATTCTAGCTGGAGCAAGAATTGTCGCAAGGGACGAAAACCTCCATGCCATATACATGGGGAATTTCAGATGTGGACCAGACTCTTTCCTTGCGCATTTTGTTCATGAAGAGATGGCAGGCAAACCCTACCTCGAGTTGGAAATTGATGAACACAGTGCAGATGCAGGAATGATCACCCGTTATGAGGCATTCCTTGACAGTCTGAAAGGTTCACAATTAGTTGAAAAAAGGAAACAAAAGATATTAACACCGGGGATTATGGTTTCAGCTCCAATGAAGGACAGAACCCTGTACTTCCCTTATATGTGTGATGGTGCCTACGCAATTGCAGCTGCGAGTCGCAGTTGTGGCATTAATGCCGAAGTTTTGCCGATGCAGGATAAAGTCGACCTGGAACTTGGCAGGATAAACACATCAGCAAGGGAATGTTTCCCCATGGTTTGTACTACCGGGAATTTCCTGAAGAAACTTTATGATCCTGAAACAGATCCCAAAAAAGTCAGTTTCTTTATGCCGGACCATAATGGGCCATGCCGTTTTGGACAATACAACAAGCTCCAACGTATCATTTTTGATAAACTGGGCTTTGAGGATGCTGAAATTGTTTCACCAAGCAACGATACAGCTTATTCTGACATCTCTGGTGGACAGGGTACGAAGTTCCGGTTTACTGCATGGAAAGGATTTGTTGCGGTAGATTTATTACGGAAACTGAAACAGGAGAGAAGACCCTATGAATTGGTCCCGGGAGAAACTGAAAAAGTATATAAAAAGGCATTGGAAAGTGTGATAAAATCACTGGAGAATGGGGCGAAGGATCTTGCAGATGTTCTCCACCAGGCTGCTCTCAGTTTTGATGGGATCGCATTATCCAATGGGGAAAGGAAACCTGTTGTGGTAGTAGTTGGTGAAATCTTTATGCGGGATAATCCATTCTGCAGTGGATTCCTTGTAGACCGTCTTGAGGGATTTGGTGCTGAAACTTTTATTGCTCCATTTTCAGAATGGCTCAGCTACTCTACTTATCGATATACCCGCGATAGTCTCTGGAAGGGAGATTACAAAGGTGTATTGAAATCAAAGATTCAGGAGTTCTCTCAAAATATCTCTGCCGGGAAACTGCATAAAGCCGTTCATGGGCACATCGATGTAGACAAGGATATCAGTATCCGGGAGATGCTGAACAGTTGTGGCGATTATATACATAAGCACTATGATGGTGATCCAGCGTTAAACCTCGGTAGCTCCACCAGATTAGCACAGGAGAATATTTCAGGGATTGCAAACATATTGCCTTTTACATGCATGCCTGGAACTGTCGTGGCGGCTGTTTCTCATAAATTCAAGAAAGATCATAATGAACTCCCATATGTGAGTATCGCTTACGATGGGCAGGAAGATGCCTCCATCGATTTAAGGTTACAGGCATTTATGCACCAGGCGAAAGAATATTCTGTTCGTCATGGACACAACAAACCAGAGAACTGGCATTTGGCGGAAAAGGAGAAAGTAGCAGTTTGATCTGGATAGCAGTATAAAAAC